>JBJEWN010000354.1:0-8758 GCA_051885075.1 Bullifex sp. | reverse complement strand
CAGTAGTATTTGTCTCCCTGTTCATTTCCTGACAGAGGAAATCAAGCCGTTTACCGACAGGCTCACCTGATGAAAGCAGACGGAAGTACTCTGCGATGTGCGTCTTAAGCCTGCTCTGCTCTTCATTTATCGAGTACTTCACCAGAAGCGCACCCACTTCCTGTCTGAACTGATTCTCATCAATCCTGTCGGAAATGGCAAGCTGCCTGTATTTTGACATGAGAAGCTCATCAAAGTAACCTTCAAAGCCATCAGCAAGCTCCCCTATTCTGGCATTTGCCGCTTCAAAGTCACGACCGAGCCTCTCCAGATCCTTTCCTGTTGCTGCCCCTTCCCTTAATTTGGCTTCCTCAAACTGGCCAAGCGCCTTTGAAAGCGCCTGTACAAGAGGCTCACGGTAAACCTCAGGATCTTTTTCTGAAACGTATGAGATGAGACCTTCCGCATTAAGGCAGTCACCTGCTGAAAGACTCACCTCATGCCCAACATGATCCGAAATTATTTTAAATGCCTCATCGTACTTATCCAGAAGTGATGTGTCAACAACGATTTCTCCGTTATTCACAAGCTGCTTCAGACGTACGGTTATCTCAATTTTTCCCCTCGAAGCAACCTTCTTTATTTCCTCATCTATTTCCGCTTCGAATGAACTCAGTGCGGAATGAATGTTATGGTATATATCAAGATACCTGTTATTATAGCTCTTTATCTCAACCTCTAAAAAGAGGTCTTCCCTTGAAACGGCACCGTAGCCGTAACCTGTCATGCTCTTCATAAAACACCTTTTATGCATCATGCACTCTCACTGCAATACCTGCAATGAGCTTTCTGTTGTCACCGGCTCCCATGGTAATACATATGTCCCCGCTGAGCAAGAAGGAAGAAAGCGCGGTTACTGCCTCCTCATCGCTGCTTACCCGTGAAGAATGAAGCAGGCGTGGATAAAGCGTCCTGAACATTTCCTTTTCCAGTCCTTTAAGAAGCTCGCCCGTAAGGTCACGTGACGAAGAGTCATCGCGTGCACTTTTGTAGATATCCTGAAGGAATACCGCATCCGCAAGGGACAGGGCACTGACGAATTCCTTCATCAGCGCCTGAGTCCTGGAAGCGGTATGCGGCATGAAAAGAACCACGATGCGCCGGGCAGGGTATCTCTTCCTGATATTGTCAATGCATACCCTGATCTCATCAGGATGGTGGGCATAGTCATCAATGAATGTTATTCCTGCTTCCTCCCTGACGTACTCACTTCTTGAAACACGTCCAGGATATGAATGCACATGCGGCGCAATAAGGGACAGTTTTTCATGAATGGAGGAATCAGAGAGCGGTTTTCCTTCGCATTTCAGCATTACGGCAGCGGCAAGCAGCATTGCAGCCATGTAATTTGAGAGTATTTCCGCATTCCTGTCAGGGGATTCAAAAAGTATTCCGTCTGCCTCATAGCCTCCCGTGACATGGGAGTGCACGGAGTATCTACCTTTTCCGTAAATTACGAATGTAAGGTCAGGGCGCACTGAACGCCACTTTCCGATAAGTTTTTCAAGAGATGAGTGGCAAATGACGAATCCGTCCTGTTTAATGGTAAGAACTCTTTTTTCAAATGCACTCCTCACCTGATCAATATCCTTAAACCAGTCAGGATGGTCGAATGCGATGTTCGTGATCACAAGCCCTTCCAGATCATACATGAGAAAGTGATCACGGTACTCACAGGCTTCCAGTATCAGGGCATCGGTTCCGCCGGCAAATGCACAGGGCCTTCCTTTGAGGAACGATCCGTATATTGAGGATGCGCCGAAACCGATGCTTTCAAGCAGATGGGTCGTAACGGCTGAGACCGTGGTCTTCCCGTGTGTTCCCGATACTCCGAAGGACGGAAACTGCCGTGTCAGATACGAGAGTGCCTCAGGATAGGAAAGACACGGTATGCCATTTTCCAATGCTTCCTTCATCGATGGAAGCGGATGCTTTTCATAAGCCGAAGAGTATACGACCAGATCGGTTCCTTCAGGAAGATGACAGTCCAGCGGGTATATGACGGCATCTTCAAGGAGCGGAGATGTAAAAAAATCCTCAGCAATGTCACACCCCTGTGCAGTATGTCCGCTCTGAACAAGGAAAGAATACAGATGGGACATGCCTGTCCCCTTGATGCCCGCAAGGAAAAATCTCATTTGTCCAATATAACACAAAAAACCGGAAGAATCATTCCTCCGGTCATGTTTTAAAGAACGCTGGGGTTATTTCTTGAGCTTTGCGTTGCACTGCTTGCAGACGTTAGCCTTTGCACCTTCAACTTCAACTTCGTAAAGGCACTTGACGTTCTCTCTCTTGCAGACAGGGCATGTAGCCTTACCCTGGTTGGGAAGCTCTCTGATACCTGTTCCTCTATGTGCTTTAGACATGTTCTTTTCTCCTTAAGGATTGAATTTGCGCTTTTGTAAGAATATGAGATATCAAAGTGCCTTGTCAAGGAGTCGGAAAATCAGTTTTCAGCTCCCGTGTCAGGAAGGGATGCATCACATTCATGACATTCCTCATACTTCACATCGCAGTGCGGATCCTCTGATGTTTTTTTCTTTTCGGGACCGAATACCTGAACAACTGTTGCGGTGATGACACCGGCTACTCCGAGGAAGAATGACATTCTGGAGAATACGTCCAGTATTCTTGCAGTGCTTCCATAAACATAGGATGATGAGGTGTACACCATTCTGCCGACCCTGTATGTCTCCACAGTGTATGCACTGGAAACGGCAAGTGCGACCAGAACGAAACTCAGCACGATCAGCAGTGCGGAGACGATGTATGTGACGATTACGCTTTTCTTCATGTTAAAACTCCTTATCTGCTATTCAAATTACCACTCTCACTGTAAAAAGCAATGGAAAGAGTCAAAACTTCAGAGAATCTACATAAACACAGGGAAACGGAAGATCAGCTGACATCCTGTCGACGGACCTTATCTTCAGCCCGATCATCGAAAGCGCATTCACAACATCCGAAACAGTGTACAGCTTCATCATCACTTCTTCTCTGCCACCGAAAAATGAAGGAAAAGGTGAAAGACCGGAGGGCGTGACTGCGACGGAATCGAAGAAAGTGAATACAGCTTCACTTTCACTCTTCATGACGTCGTAAACATCAAGAAGAAATGGAACCACATCCTTCTTTTCGATCATGTTGATGAAAAGAGGTGCATAAACAAAGGTATAAGGGCCCTGAAGACGGTCCGTGACACGGAGTCCGGGTGCATTCAGGATTTCTTCCGGAATGTCACTGTCATGAGAAAGCAGTACATCGACAGGCGTATTCACGAACTCTCTGATAATAAGGGCGGCATGAACCGAGTACTCTCCTGCGCAGAGAACGGTGGCATTTCTGCCAAGTCTTGAGATTACCTCATCAAGACATGGATAAAACCCCGGATTATCACATAGCCAGGATGAAAACTCATCAAACATCAGAAAGCACCTCCATTGCAAGATTCAACAGATGTCTGCTGATTTCGCTGACGACGTCATCACCGATGAAGGAAAGGCCATCCTTACCCTTGCCTGCTGCCATGTTTATCGAATAGCACAGCGCCGCATTGGCAATTCCCAGTTCCCTGATGAGCGATGCTTCGGTTGCAAGCGTCATGCCGACCACATCCGCCCCCATCATCTCATATGCCCTGATCTCAGCCTTTGTTTCCAGACGTGGCCCCTGAGTCGTGACATAAACAAGATCCTTTCTGAGATCGGAATCGGCAGCGAGCAGCTTTGTGCACAGGTTATCGGAAAACGGGTTTTCCATATCCTGATGCTTAAGGGGAAATACTGTTCCGTCAAAAAAGGAATCGGATCTGGAGTGTGACATGTCGATGAAATCCGAAACGATGCCGCACGATCCGGGAAGGAGCCGGTCGGTTATCGATCCCACGGCATAAAGAGTTACAGCCTCATCGACACCGAGTATTCTCATCACGTCAATGTTTGCCCTGTAGTTAATAAGGTGCGGTGCCGTGTGATGTGCTTTCCCGTGCCTCGGGATAAGCACCATTTCCCCGCATACATAACACTCAGCTTCCCCGAACGGACCTGAAATGATTCTCTTCCCACCCCCCGTGAAACCAAGCTTATCAATACCGGTTCCAAGCACTATAGCCTTCATTTTATCACTCCTCCCGGCATTACGATACCGGTAACAAGGGATGGCTGTATGATGTCAAAACATGGATAAGAGGCATTGACATCATCGGAACATGTCCTGACTCCCCTGATGACCTTAACTTCCTCAGGATTCCTGTATTCGATGATTACATCCGATGCGCTCTTCTTTGCATCATCGAAGGAAATTGCAAATGGATAATAAGGAATTCCGTAAAACTTTGCCGCTATGGCATTTCCCAGTGTACCCGTTTTGTTTACAACGGTTTTATCCCTGAGAGCCAGATCAGAAGCAGTCATGTATTTCGTTATTTTTCCGCATGACATGAAGGTGGACGGCATACCGTCTGTTATGAGGGTATGCTCATATCCCATCTCGGCAAGGGAAGAAGCAGTCAGCCTTGCTCCCTGCAGATACGGTCTTGTCTCAGGCGCGAAAACGGAAAAGGAAAGTCCGTTCTCCCGGGCAAGGGCCAGCGTCAGGAAGAAGGAGTGCTCCGGAAAGCACGTTGTCAGGATGCCATCCCCGTCAGAAAGCAGTGAAACTCCGTTTTCAGCCATCCTCAGATAACACTCATCGTAGAAGTGAAGCCGGGAATTCACAAGGTTCTCCACTGCCAGGGCGAAACCATCAGAGTCGAATGAACTGATGATCAGGGGAAGAATTCCCTCCAGCTCACGCTTCATGGTTGTGTTGGTCGGTCTGGCATCCGACAGTGCCCTTACGGCAGAGACGAAAGCTTCTTCATCCTTTCCGCTTTTCACGGCAGTAAGGATCATGGCCTGAAGGGCTGCTTCCAGCGGTCCACCGCCCTGCGTCACCATGTTTCTTACCGCATCTGCCGCTTCAAAGGCATCATGACACTTAACCCTTTTCCTTTCAAAGGGATAACTTCGTCTGTCAGTAATGTAAAGCGCATCACCGTCAGTGACCGCGACATTCTCATGTCGCAGAATGAATGGAAGTAAAGGACTGATGTCTCTCATTTCCAGAAATCAATGTGGTCCTTCACGATCTCATCGATGAGGGTCATGTCGTCAGTGGGACCCGCAACCTTAATTTCCTTCTGCCCGGCTTCGATCACGGTTCTGGATGAAAGTGAGAAGGTCGGGTTCTCATCGTTGTCTCCCGTAAGGGAGAGAAGCATCTCCTCGGTAACTCCGTAGACCAGGCGTCCGATACCGCTCCAGTAGAGCGCTCCGGTGCACATGACGCATGGCTCGAAGTTGGTGTAAAGCGTGCACTCCTTAAGAAATTCAGGTGAATACTGCTTTGCAGCCTTAAGTGAGAGCAGTGTTTCCGCGTGGTATGCCGATCCGCCTTCGGTAAAGGCATTTTTCTGTGTCATCAGAATGTTTCCGTCCTTATCAGCCAGAAGGGCTCCGAAGGGATGATTACCGCTTTCCATGGCTTCATGTGCAACCTTTACGCACTCCCTCAGAAGTTCTTTGTCCCTTTCACTTATCCTATCCTCAATTACATGCATGATTCAAAAACTCCATAATATCTTCACACTATGATACTGTGATTGTGATAAATTGATTCTAGCAGAAAACCAGCTCCATTTACAGCATGGCTTGACGATAGCCATGCTTAAGTTTAGTTTAAGGACAAGAAAGGAAGAAACAAATGAAAAAAAGATTAATCATGACGGCAATGATCCTTCTTACTGCATCAGTACTCATCTTCGCCTCGGGAGCGAAGGAGATTGCATCCGATGCCAGAATCGTGAAGGTCATCAAACCTCTTACCGATATGTCAGTCCCGTCCCTGCTTACCGTGGACACGGAAGGCATCGAAGTCATCTATCACTTCAGCGATAAGACTTCATCCACATTCCCATTTGAACACTATAAAGGCGGCGAGATCCTGGAAATCAGGGATAACGGAATCATGACGATGTCCCTTCCCGGACAGACCACTGCCGTGGAAGTAAGGGATATTACCCTCGGTGTAAATGCCGGAGCATACAGCGTGTCATTCCCTGAAACCGCTTCATCCGAAGAGTATCCCGCCCAGAGGGCATGGAATGCTGAGCTTGCCGATGATCTTGAGGGACAGTTCGCATACACATACGGCTATGAGCTTGTCTCAAGCTATATGTCGCAGGGCCTTACGCTGAGGGGTGCTTATTTTGCAAAAGGCGTCCTCGATTTCTGGACATTCACCGATCCGTTCATAACAGTCGAGGAAATGAACACATATCTCAACGATTACCTTACGAATGTTTACGGTGCCGGAGTTCAGGACACTGCAGGAGCCGTTCCAGCTTCCTTTGATGAGATCAACGCACTTTCAAAGACCGATGACATTTCAGAGATGTTCTCCTACTCATACGGTTACTACATCTCATTCCAGCTTTACTACTCAGGATTCACGATGGCTGGAGAACGTTTTGCCGATGGCGCACTTCATGCACTCTTTTCTGATGTTCCCCTGCTCGGAAGTGAGGAACGTGAAAGTGTCATGACCGAATACACGGCTCTTCTTCAGGCTGAATATGATGCATATGTAAAGCAGCTTGCCGCAGAGAATCTCTCGATTGCCGAGAACTTCCTTGCAGACAACGCAAAGGAAGAGGGAGTCATCACAACCGCTTCGGGACTCCAGTATAAAGTGATGGCTGAAGGAAGCGGTGCAAAGCCTTCCGCTGACAGCACCGTTACCCTGACTTATACCCTCAATGACATATACGGAAACACGATTGACCAGGGAACGAACGTACAGCTTTCACTTTCAAGGACAATAGCCGGATTTTCAGAAGCAGTCACATGCATGAAGGTCGGTGACACGATTGTTGCATACATCCATCCTGATCTCGGATACGGTGAGTACGGCAGTGATGCAGTGGAGCCCAATGCCCTTCTGATTTTCGAAATCGAACTCGTATCCATTGACTGACATTGTCAGGCAGAACATAAGGAGGTCCGGACCGGACCTCCTTTTAAGTTTCAGAACATGAAAACGCAGTATTTTATTTCCGTTGGCAGGTTGGTTGATAACCCCACCCTGTACTCACCTTCCCCTGCAAGCAGGAAACGTCCTTCAGTCAGGATGAATACCCTGTCGGAGGAAAGTGACGATGCCACCATCTCCCCTTCCAGTGTGATTATCACAGCCTTCTTTCCTGCCGGGACCTTAAGAGGCACTCCCTTATCACCGGTAACTACCTTTTCCACGGTGTAGGTCACATTACTGTTTTCAGGACACTCATAAGATCCTTCCGCCTGTCGGTACGGAAGGGAGCGGTCCATGATCTCGATGACGTTCCTGAGCTCATGAAAGGCATTTTCATAACTTTCCAGCTCCGATAAAGTGTCAAAGACGATCAAATTCCGGTCCCCCTGTGCTCTTCATGGAGCCTGGTGAAACTGATGATCTGTTCGACACATCCATCTATTCCGAGCAGCGAGCTGTCCAGTGAAAGATCATAGGTGCGGCACATGCCCCACTTCTGGTCGGAATAATAGTTGTAGAAATTTGCTCTTGTCTTGTCCTGCTTCAGGCAGACATCCATTGCCTTGTCACGGGGAACCTCATATACATTCACGGCCCTTTCGATGCGGGCCTCGATGGGTGCATGTATGAAAACCGAAATGACATCCGGACAGTCGCGGAGAATATAGTCAGCGCATCTGCCGATTATTACGCAGCTGCCCTGCTCGGCAACTTTCCTGATTGTCTTGGACTGGATGAGGAAGAGCTGATCATTCAGCGGCATCTCATTGAAACCGAGAGTGCTGGAAACCGCTGAGTAATTACCCATGACGAGGGAATAAAGAAGTGAAGATGTCGGCTTTTCATCCGCATTGTGAAAAAGCGCCTCACTGAGTCCGCTGTCCTTGGCTGCCAGAGCAAGAAGCTCCCTGTCATAGAAAGGTATTCCAAGTTTATCTGCAAGTGCCTTTCCGACTTTGCGTCCACCTGAACCGAACTGTCTGCCTATGGTATAAACTACTTTCATTTTAGTCCTCCTGGTTCAGAGTATATCCGAACATGGAGGTGAAAATCACTTTTTTTTCACTGAAGAACTCAGAAAAACACTTCAGTGCCGCCTCAGAAAGGGAAATCACCTCATCACGTTCATCAAGGCTGAAATCATCAAGGACTCCGATACAGGTAAAGCCAGCCCCGGATGCACTTCTGAGCCCGGTGGGAAGATCCTCGAAAACAGCACACTCGGAAGGTTCAAGGCCCAGATCGGAAGCAGCTTTTAGGTAGATGGCAGGATCACTTTTCCCGACTCCGACGTCACTGCTTGTCACAATGGAATCGAAAAGGGAAAGGATGCCGTGCCTTTCAAGACAGGGTGTGAACATGGCGGGAGATGATGAGGTGGCCACTGCGAGCCTGATCCCATGAGCCTTCAGGGAAGCAAGCAGTTCCTTTGCATATGGTTTCAGTGATACATGCTCTGCATACTCCCTGACTGCCATCTCATGCCACTCGGCAATGACATCGTCAACTGTTTCATCAAGGCCGAACAAGTCGATCGTATAACGTGCCGTTTCCCTGATTTCCATGGCTGTCACAGCCTTTGAATACTCAGGCGTGCACACTTTACCTCTCTTTTGAAGAAAGAGCCTGTTAATGTGATATTATA
>JBJEWN010000353.1:0-2148 GCA_051885075.1 Bullifex sp. | reverse complement strand
GGCGATGCAGTCTGGAGCATTGCATATGTGAACACATCTGATCCTCAGAACCTGCTTTCTGACATTCATTCACTTTTTCCCCTTGCAAAGGCCGATACCATCGGTTCATATATCGAAAACCTCTACGGGAGGACGGTGTCAAACATAACGAGGGCATCAAAGGCAGCATTTGCCGCTGCCATGGCCATAGAGCTCATCCTCCTGTCCCTCATATCGTCCCTCATGGTTTCCCGGGAAAGGAGGACTGTGACTCTGAAACTTGCGGTGGGGATACGAAGATGCAGGATAATTGCAGCGTATGTGGGAAGGCTTTGCATTGCCACCATGTCCGGAATTGCCCTGGGCATCATTTCATCAGGCATTCTCGGCCCGATGGTTCTCTCCCTGATGCTCTCCTTCCTGGGCGCGTCAGGTGTGCGTTTTTCAGCATCCCACGTCTTCGCTTTTGTCTTTCTTCCGCTCTCGATGATCCTGCTGGCGGCCGTGTCATCAGTGCTGGGAGCACTGACCGTATTCAGGATCAGACCATGTGAAATAAGGAGTAATGCGTAATGAATGTACTTAAGGCTGAGAAACTATGCGGAAACGGTATCATTAAGGATGTGAGCTTAAATGTGGAAAAGGGCGAATTCGTTGCCGTGATGGGACCTTCGGGATCGGGTAAGTCCACACTTCTTTTTCTCGTCTCGGGGATACTGAAAAGTGATGGAGGAAAGGTATCGCTGCTTGGAAATGATCTTTCCTCCATGAAGGAAAAGGAGCTTTATGACATCAGGAGGAGGCATATCGGTTTTGTGTTTCAGAATCCTGAACTTATTCCTGAGCTTAACGTCATGAAGAACATCCTTCTTCCGTCATTTGACAGGAACAGGGTAAAGGCTGAAAAGCTTCTCGCTTCCCTGGGACTTGACGGTTTTGCCGAGAGAAACGTGGAAAACCTGTCAGGGGGAGAGAAACAGAGAGTTTCCATCGCAAGGGCTCTGATCAATTCACCTGACATAATCCTTGCGGATGAGCCCACGGGAGCCCTTAACAGGAGTGCGTCCCTTGAGACGATGGAAGTGTTCCTCTCGATGAAGAAGAGCGGAAACACGATTCTCATGGTTACCCATGACTCCCGCATCGCATCCTTTGCTGACAGGATTCTGTATTTTGAGGATGGCACCATCAGGGCTGAATACGTCAATGAAAGCGGAAGCGAGGATGACGTAAGGGCCTTCCTCGCTTCAAACGGATGGTGATCGTCACTCTGCAGAGAAATCGACGAGAGTGTCTATCTGCTCCTTGAGTGCCTCGGCTTTCTTCTTCAGCTTTCTGTCACTTGATGTGATCGCAAGCTCGCTGAGTGCGTAGTAAGTGTCATCAACCATGTTTGATATGGCAGAGTAGCATCTGAACTGATACGAGTCGCCATTGAGGAACCGAAGTCCCACGAACATGAGCATGTCACCTGCACATACCGGACGGAACAGGTTATCCAGCTCTTTTGCCAGCACCTCGGCGGTTGATGCATTTACTGTTTTCGTCTGATAGCCTTTACTGATGACGGAATCGGTCCTGATGATGCCGCCTTCCTGAATGAGGTCACGGAGCTTCACGGGTTTTCTCATCACAGCCTTATCGTGCTTGAGCACCACGTTGACTTTCTTCACGCTGCCCCGCTCGAAACCTGCTTTGATGAGGTATGGAAGGTCGGTGAGCGGAATTGCGGCAACCTGCTTCTTCTTAAGCTGCTTTACGGGGTAGTCGCGGTCGAAGATGCGCACGAAACTGCCCTGAGGCTTCTTCGCTTCTTCCTTCGCCTCCTGTTTCTGCTGCTTTTTATTCTTCACAAGTTCATTTACGAGATCACGTCCGAGGAAACGCAGTGTGGATTCATCAAGAGGAGAGACGGTACGCGCAAACATTCTTGAGGTTTTCACGATCTCACCTGCAAGCAGGAACTTCGGTGCCGTCGTAAACCACGATGAGGAGGGATGGATGTATATCTGGGTTGCGGAAAGTGAGCGGTAGACTCCCCTGCTGTACTGATAGCATACGTACTGTATGAGACCCGATGCAAGGCATGTAAGGTAATCGCTGACACTGCCTCCGCTGGTGATGGGAATTCCCATCGCACCTACTATTTCCTCCAGCTGATGTTCAATG
>JBJEWN010000352.1:0-2163 GCA_051885075.1 Bullifex sp. | reverse complement strand
CGTCGATGGAGTGCTTGAGGCATGATGAGGCAACTGCGAAGTTGATTGCATACTGCTCATCTTCATAGTGTGAGAGACCGTAGATGATACCTGCTGCGAAGGAGTCGCCGCCGCCTACGCGGTCGATGATATCCGTGATCTCATAGTGTCTTGAGAGGTAGAAACCGGTCTTTCCGGAAAGAGCTGCGGACCAGCCGTTCCTGTCAGCGGACTTACTCTCGCGGAGTGTGATTGCAACAACAGAGACGTTGGGGAACTGAGCCTTAACTTCAGCTGCAAGCTTCTCGTATACCTTGGTATCGAGCTCACCGGATGTAACATCGCTGTCAGCTTCGATTCCGAGACACTTCTGGATGTCTTCCTCGTTTGCGATGATGACATCAGCATACTTGACAAGCTCTCTCATGACTTCAGGAGCCTTCTTGCCATAGTTCCAGAGCTTCTTTCTGTAGTTGAGGTCAATTGAAACCGTTGCACCGGCAGCCTTTGCAGCCTTCATTGCAGCAAGAGCGCAGTCAGCAGCACCCTGGCTGATGGCAGGTGTGATACCTGTTGTGTGGAACCATGTGGCACCATCGAGGATAGCGGCAAAATCGAAATCCTCAGGCTTGGCGTTTGCGATGGCGCTGTCTGCCCTGTCGTATACAACGAGGGAAGGTCTCTGGTTTGCACCGGTCTCGAGATAGTAGATACCGAGTCTTGAACCCTTAACCTGCTTGATATCTGATGTGTCAACGCCATACTTCATGAGCTCGCGGATGCAGGCTTCACCTACTGCGTTTTCAGGAACTGCAGAGACGAACTTTGCCTTCTCGCCGAAAATGGAAAGAGAAACTGAAACGTTGGCTTCTCCGCCGCCGAATGTAGCTTCAAGTGCGGGTGTCTGGAAAAGCCTTGTTCTTTCAGGGCTCTTGAGACGAAGCATGACTTCACCGAATGTTACGTATTTATTTGCCATAAAATCCTCCGATTTTTTGTTTGATAAGTCTATTGTAAGGGATAAGATAATAACAGTCAACAATTTTTTTGAAACATTGTTCCATTTTTTAAAATCCTATGATATACTGCTTATATACTGATAAAAAGGAGTTTACAACATGAACAAAGATGAATTATTCAAGTTCTTTCATAACATCGGCCTTGTACCTGTCGTGAAGATCGACGATGCGGAAAAGGCCGTACCTCTCGCAAAGGCAATGATCGATGGAGGAATCCCCTGCGCTGAAGTCACATTCAGGACAGCTGCAGCTGAGGAAGCCATCAGGAAGATGAGTGAGGCTTTCCCCGAGATGATGATCGGTGCAGGCACGGTCATCAATCCCGAGCTTGCTGAAAAGGCAGTGAATGCCGGTGCAAAGTTCATCGTATCTCCCGGTCTCAATCCCGCAACCGTCGAGTGGTGTCTTGAGAGAAACATCCCCGTCGTTCCCGGTGTATGCACACCTTCCGATATCGAGAAGGGTCTCAGCTATGGACTCAATGTTCTCAAGTTCTTCCCTGCTGAAGCAAGCGGCGGTGTCAACATGCTCAAGAACCTCGCAGGTCCCTTCCCCCAGGTCAAGTTCATGACTACAGGCGGTATCAGCACGGCTAACCTCGCTGAGTATGCAAAGGCTTCAAACGTGCTTGCAATCGGCGGCAGCTGGATGGTTAAGGCTGACCTCATCGACAGCGACAACTGGGCTGAGATCACAAGACTCTGTAAGGAAGCAACATGTGCACTTCAGGGCTTCGAGTTCGCTCACATCGGAATCAACAACGAGTGTGCAGAGTGCAGCGAGAAGGCTATCAGCGCATTCTCAGTCTTCGGCATGGCTACGAACAGAGGCAACTCTTCCGTATTCATGAACCGCTCCATCGAAGTTCTTCCCAAGCAGGGACGCGGTGCAAAGGGTCACCTGGCTTACAAGTGCAACGACATCGAGAGAGCAGTCTACTACCTCAGCCAGAACGGTTTCACCGTTGCAGAAGATTCTGTTGTTCTTGATGCAAAGGGCAAGATCAAGGTCTGCTACCTCAACGAGGAAGTCAGCGGATTTGCAATCCACCTCATCAAATAAGAGACAGGGTATTGCTTATGACGGACGGGTTTTTCCCCGTCCGTTTCTTTTTCCCTTGTATACTTTCTGTATCGTCTCAGTAACGTTGACTTACTGATACCAA
>JBJEWN010000351.1:0-8838 GCA_051885075.1 Bullifex sp. | reverse complement strand
GAATGTGAAACTGCAGGAATCAAAGCCGGGAGGCCGATAAAAGCCGTCAGTACCGGTGGACAGTCGCACGCCCCCGCAGTTCTGCTGCGTGGGTAGTTGATTCCATATGTATCAGGTATTCCTGCAATGATAGTTGAACTGAAAAGAAATGACAGTTCCCAAAGCGGCATAAAACAGATAAAAACATGGAATATCCGAAAGCGCTGAAAAATTTAAGCGGAAGAATACTTACAGTAGCTATCAGCTATGATGTGAAAACAAAAGAACACAGCTGTATGATCGAAGAGCTTCAGCCTTCACTTTAACGGAAAACAGATTTCCATCTCCATGTACAGGTCTTCCCTCACAAAGGTATAGATATCGAATATCGGCTTCTCTGCAAGGATGTTTCCTGTCTTTTCCAGCCATACGGAGAATACTTCCTGGTATACCGGAAAGATGAACTGAGGGTATCCGGAATAGGGACATACTGCATATTTCCCGCCTTCAAACACTGTTGTGTTCAGCTCTTCCCTGATTATCGCAGGATCATCAGGACTGATGGTCTGACACAGCTGATAGAGACAGCTGTCCTCATCAGTTATCGATGGGTCATCGATTGTGCATTCAATGTATCTGGTGTTTTCATCAGCCAGGTGGATGTATTTCTGAACGAAACAGTCCCACTCTGATGCAAGGTCATGATAGTTGCCTTTCTTAAGTTCGTATATGACGTATATGTCAGGCAGTTTTCTGATGGTAATGCCTGACATGATTGAGCCAAGTTCCTCTGCAAAGACGCTGTGGGAAAATGAGCTTTCCCTGACTCTGTTCTTACTTGTGCGCCTGAAATCTGATGGAGTTGTACTGTACATCTTTCTGAACACTGTTGCAAAGTTGGATGGTGAATACCCGTAGTCATAGCCTATATCCGTGATGCTCCT
The DNA here is from genome assembly GCA_051885075.1 of Bullifex sp. GTDB lineage: Bacteria > Spirochaetota > Spirochaetia > Sphaerochaetales > Sphaerochaetaceae > Bullifex. Next base: position 7,915 of record JBJEWN010000351.1, on the reverse strand, counting down.
TTGTTTTTCAACCTTAAGGCGCCAGGCACTTCGTTCAAGCTTTGAGCGCATGATGAACTGGTATGGCGCTTCCCCCGTCTCTTCCCTGAAAACCCTGCTTAAGTGGTACTTTGAGACGGCGCAGTAGGATGCAACGTCATCGACACCTATATCCTCTTCAAGATTGGAGAGGATGTACGTGATCGCTTTTGTTACCATGTCCCTTGAAATTGAAGTGGTCTTCATCGTCTTATTCTATCACGTCTTAGCAGAGAGCAGGCGACGATTGCTGTTAGACATTCCGTCACCGGTGTGACCAGCCATACTCCGTTAAGTCCCCAGATCATCGGAAACAGAAGTGTTAACGGAAGGAGAAGGATAAGGCCCCTGAGGGAAGAAACAAGGGCAGAGGAAGATGCATCCCCGATTGCGGTAAAGTACATCGACGATGTCACATCAAAACCCATGACAGGGAAAGTTACCGCCATGATCCTGAAGCCGGTGGCAACTTCCGATGCCGCGCTTTCTCCTGCACCGAAAAACAATGCATATTGCTTTCCGGAAATTGTCAGTAAGAGGGAAAAGTACAGCCCTGTTATCACGAGAATCCTGACAGTAATATTTCTCATAGCCTCTGCTTCCCTGATTTCCCCTTTGCCCCACAATACTGAAACTATGGGACAGAGTCCCTGACCGAATCCGATTGTTATCATGCTGAAGGCATATACCGCATAACCAAGAATCGTGAATGCTGCAACCCCTTCCACACCTGTATACTTCATGAGAACATAATTGAAAGCAAACATCGATATCGCACTCGCAGCTTCCCCGATGAACTCAGAGGAACCATTGAGAATCATCGCTTTCATGATTTTACCATCATGTCTGAACCTTGTTAAACGCAGCCTGTCTGCTTTAAACACGAAGTAACCCAGACACATAAGTACAGACAATATTTCCACAGTCAGTGATGCATAGGCACTTCCGGCAACTCCAAGGCCAAGAACGGAGACAAACAGATAGTCCAGGATAAAGTTCAGTATGCATCCGAATACGGAGATAGCCATGAATAACTGAGGTTTTCCGTCAGTTCTGATGAACATCCCTGACACTGCAGTCAGAACAAGAAGGGGGTAGGTGAAGAGCATGATGAGATAGTATGATTCAAAATACTCAGAAAGCGCTCCGTCCGCATTCAGAAATTTCATGACCGGTGAAAAGAAGATGTATAGCAGGATGCATGTGATGCAGCATAGTAAGAGGGATGTCACCATACATTCCGTAAAAGCTTCGGATGCTTTCTGATTTTCCTCCTTTCCGATCAGATGACCTGCGATGACTGATCCTCCGACACCGGTGCAAAGACCGACGCCCAGGAACAGATAGAGAACCGGCAGTCCGAGGTTAATGGCCGCAAGTGCTTCTTCACCAACATGATTGCCGACAAAAAAAGCGTCAGTCACTGTGACTGCCGTGGTAAGCAACATCGAGATGATGCTCGGAATGCTGTAAGCAAGAATGGTTTTTATCCTTGATTTGGATTTCAGTGTTTTTTCCATGATCAGGAATGATACGGAAATCCAGGATATAATACTTCTTGATTCGTGCTGAGTTTGACTATTTCGTGATTTCTCTGAAGATTTAATAGTTAATAAAATCCGAGTTCGGTATTATAAAAATGTGAATACATAAACATTTGAATATGGTTTCCGATCCAATATACTGCATATTCCCGTGATAAAGCCTGCTGCATACTTGTTTTCAGCCGGGAGCATGCAGTGAAGAAGTTTCAGAAGGGAACTGGAGCCACTACGAAGGAATATCTTATCAGCCATCGGATAAAAAATGGTTGCGATGATGATCAGTGATGGTTCCAGGTACTCACTTTCACTGTAGGTAATAGCCACGGAGTGCGGTTTTTCCGATCCGCTTCTGCATGTCCCGTCTTTTCCATAAAAGGATGGGGATGAGCCCGAGTGAGTACCTGAAACGGATAAACAGTTAACGTCTTTCGTCAACCATCTTCCTGAACCATTCTACCATTGCCGGATCACGGTGGGAGAAGAATGAGCTTGTTTCCGTGTCGAGTGTCTTTATCATCTCCATTTCCACTTCTGAGAGTGCAAAGTCAAAGACATCAATGTTTTCCTTCATCCTTTCCTTTCTGACTGTCTTAGGTATCACGACGACACCGCGCTGGAGATTCCACCTGAGCATGACCTGTGCAGTGGTCTTTCCGTGGTGTTCCGCAATCTCCTTCAGTACTGGATGATCAAAGAGACCTCTCCTTCCTTCACCGAAGGGAGCCCAGGCTTCAGCCTGTATTCTGTACTTTGATGCCCATTCAAGAAGCTCAGTGTTCTGGTTCAGCGGGTGGATCTCCACCTGATTCACCATTGGCTTTATCCTGCTGAAAAGTGCAAGGTCAGCCATGCGGTCGGGATAAAAGTTTGAGATACCTATTGCCCTGACCTTTCCTTCGTCATACAGCCTCTCCAGTGCCTCCATGAACCGTACACATCAGAGAAAGGCTGATGCAGAAGCACAAGGTCCAGATAATCCGTCTTCAGTTTTTTCATGGAAGTTTCAACTGATCTCAGACATGCCTCCTCCCCATAGTGTTCTATCCACACCTTTGTCGTCAGGAAAATCTCCTTTCGGTCAATTCCTGAGGATGCGATCGCATTGCCTGTTTCTTCCTCGTTGAAGTATGACTGAGCTGTATCAATGCTCCTGTAGCCTGATTCAAGTGCATCTGATACACATCTTTCGCACTCTGCCTTCGACACCTGAAACACCCCGTAACCAAGCTGCGGCATGGTAATCCCGTTGGATAATGTAACGTAATCCATACATCAATCTCCTTATATCTGATACGATGGTAATAGCCGGTAGCTGCTACCGGGCAATAGGGAAAAGAAAAAATGTATACCATGAAGGAAGTATGTGAACTGACAGGCCTTAAATATGAGACGCTGAAGTTCTACTGCAATGAGGGACTTGTTCCGAATGTTTCAAGAAATGTTAACAACCACCGTGTCTTCAGCGACGATGACCTGAGATGGATAAGGAGCATAGGGTGCCTGAAACGCTGCGGCATGCCGCTTGCAGACATGAAGACCTACGTGAAACTATGCATGGAAGGTGAGGGGACGATTGCACAGCGGACAGTGATGCTTGATGAAAGAAGACAAAGACTGCTTGAAAGCATAAAGGAACTGGAGAAGGCTGTGGCATATATCGACTGGAAAAAGGATTATTATGCTTCAGTGCTCTCAGGTGAAAGAAATGCTGACAGTCCTGTTGTAATTCCTGAAGAATTTATCTGATGTACCGGTTTTTCCTGATTCAATGATGTTGTATCATGTATATCCATGACACGATACAGGAAATTTGAAATCAGATATCTATGGGATAAGGGACTTTGCCTCGTTTTTTATGAAAAAGAGGATGATGCCAGCGGTTTTGGTTACTTTGAGGATGGCAGTACAGGCTCTGTGGACAGAAGCCTGAAGGCAGGCAACGATATTCCTTACAAACTTTACAGTTCGTATCGCCGCTGTCTGAGTACATATTCCATCAGGAGTGATGAGTCTGGTTATTCAGTTAAACTTCTGAACACTCCCGGCGAGGACAGACTTGAGTTTGATGTATCCGCAGGAAAAGAGAAGTACCGTGTTGTGCTGAATCATGGCGGTGACTGGTATGATACATGTTCATGCAAAAAGTATACATGCAGACATAAGCTTGTGGTCATGAATTACCTTTCGGAGCGTATTGCAAAGATGATGGAGGAATACGTACTCATTCCGGATGTGGACAAATCCCACTTCATCGCTCCTTCCATCTTTGAAGAAATTCATAACTACAGTGTTTCGGATTTCGATTTTGCTGAAGCTGAAAGAGTAAAACGCCTGGTCTCTCACATGGCAGCTACAGGTGATGATGCATATGTGCTGAATGTGTTTTACAGGATCATGGATACTTCTTCGAACTACTATTCAGCCGATCTGATCAATGACTGTTCGATGCTTTTTTATGCCATGCTCGCAGATCCTTTCTGCAATAAGTCGTTGCTGACCGATGATGCCTACAATGAAGGTGATTACTCGTCAAAACAGCTGAAATCAAACAGATCGGTTTTCAAGCGGTGCCTGAAGGGTTTTGAGAAATCAAAGAAGGAAGTGGAAAAAAACGGATGCATCAAATACGATTACGATGATACCTTCAAGGTGTTTTATGCAGTAGTCAGGGATGATAAGCCTCTGATGCTCAGATATTTCGCTTCCATGAATGATTACTATACGGAAATGGAGCTTGGCTTACTCAGGGATCTGGGCCGGGACACGGAGATTCTGAAAAGTGATCCCGAGGCCGTGATGCGTATCTGTCTTAATCTCGATAAGACTGAGTTTTCCGCACTGAGGGAGATGTGCCTGAAGCTGTATTTCAGCCCGCTTCCCGCCGACTTCCGTGTAAGGACGATTGAGCAGTATAAGAATATTCTCATCAATGAAACGATGCTTGACGGGCTTCCTCCTGAGGATCAGAGGAAGCTTGTCTTCAGACTGGAACCTACTGACAGTGCCGTCACCAAAGTGATAAAAGATGTGCTTCCGGGAGCTGATCCTGATTTCATCGGAAAATACCTTGTCTGTGCTTCTGACCTTATGATGAAAAGGCCAGGAGCAGAAACCGTTCGCCTGATGCTTAAGACTGCAGCAGAACTTCCCGATTCAAGGCTGCTATACTGCTTCCTTGCCTACCGGATGCGTGAGAACATCAGGGCTAGCTCGGTTCCTCAAGCCGGGGAATACTCAGCTGAGATAAACAGATATTTCAGACGGAAGTGGGAGTTTGCGGAAAAAGGATCAAAGCTGGAGTGCTCATACAATGTCATTACACCAGGGGAAAAAACAGTACTTTCCGTGGATGAATCTGATGGGAACTTCCGTTTCCCGATCTTCCCCGATCACTACACGATCACATCGGAAGAGATAAAAAAGAATGTCATCTCAGGCGATGAGCATAAGTGGGAGAGTGCCAGACAGGAACAGGCTGACCGCATAGCCAGGGAGGCCTTCTCCGTAAAGAACAGGGATTTTACGAAGGATATGGCAGCCCTTCAGGAATCATTTGCTTCCGATGAGCCAATAATCCTCAGCAGGGATGTTTCGGCGAATATCGAGTATTCCTTCTGGTGGAAGGACGGCTCTGCCGCACTTTCCTTCAGAATAGGAATAGGGCGTTATTACCAGGTGAAGGATGCGCTTGAATTCGTAAAGGCGTTCAGGTCAGGCGCCACCGTTTCCTATGGAAAGGAGCTGACGCTGACCCATGATTTTGAGAACATCAGTGAAAGCGATGCCACTGCGATGAGAATGCTTACCGCCGGACGTCTTGCAAGCGGTAAAAGTGATGACAAAAAGAATAAGAGGTACGTGACGCTTCCCGATACGCTCTTTGCCTCCCTCCTTACCTCCCTGAAGGGCCGTGATGTGATATTCAATGAGGTAAATGCATCCATACGGCTTTCTGACCATCCTGTGTCAGTGTCGATCAGCAAGGGTTATAAACTGCTCACATCGGTCAAAGCTGATGAAAGTGCCCTGATCATAGGAGCAACGGGATTTATAGCCGTAAACGAGGGAGGTAAGGTTGTCATAGACCGTATTTCCAATTCTCCGGATGAAATAAGGCTGATAAACTTCTTTTTAAAGCATGGCGATGTGAGCATTAAGCCAATCCTGAATGAGTTCAGAAGCACCATCTTCTCCCGGTATTCATCCTTCATTTCAGTCGATCCTGCCCTGAAGAATGATTTCAGGCTTTCAAATGTGAGGATCAGTGCCCATTTTGATTATGAGGGAAGCATCATCACGTGCAGGAAGGAGTATTCAAAGGATGACGTGACGGTTCCCGAATCAGAACTGACACCAAGGGACCTTGACAGGGTGAGGGTGCTCGATACATATCTTTCAAACCTCGGATTTGATGAAGGCGGGCTTTTAACCGATGACGGGATGATCCTGTCCTTCTTCAGAATGGATTTTTCACGCCTCCGTTCACTTTGTACCGTGTTCCTGTCAGAGAGCCTCATGAACAAGAAGCTGGTCTCTGTAAGCAGGCAGATCTTCCGTATCTCATACAACAGCGGCATGATGGAGCTTTTCCTCGAAAAGAGTGAATTCTCCGAAGAGGAGCTTGCCGCTATAATCAACGGGCTTAAGAAGAAAAAGAAGTTCATTCAGCTTAAGGACAACCGGATCATCGATCTGGACAATGAGGAAGCACGGGAGTTCGGTGAAACGGTATCTGACTTCGGCATGGAAGCTGATAATCTCTATGCAAAGCGTCCTGTCCCGATGGCAACAGCCATCAAGGCGTTCGCACATCAGCGGAACTGCCACGTGGACAAGTACCTTAGGAACATGATCGATGACCTCAGGGCCTTCAAGAGTGCGGACATAAAGCTCCCGTCCCTGAATGCAAAACTGAGAGGTTATCAGATTGAGGGCTTCAACTGGCTGTCAATCCTCTCTGAATACGGACTCGGAGGTATCCTTGCTGATGACATGGGACTTGGAAAGACCATCCAGATGATTGCACTGATAAAGTCCGACAGGGAAAAAAAGCCTTCCCTGATAGTCTGTCCCAAGAGCCTTGTATTCAACTGGAAGAGTGAGATAATGAAGTTCGACGGGAAAACAGAGGCTGTTGAAATATATGGTCCTGAAAGCCAGCGCAGTGCCATCATAGAGTCAATAGACCCCGGAAAGAAGGTGATTTACATCACCAGTTATGATTCCCTCCGCTCTGACATAAGCAAATACACAGTGCATTTCCGTTATGCCGTGCTTGATGAAGCTCAGTACATAAGGAACATCTATGCCCAGAAGACGAAGTCGGTAAAGAGCATTGACGCTGAACGCCGTTTTGCCCTTACCGGAACTCCGATTGAGAACAGCGTCATCGATCTCTGGTCCATCTTCGACTTCCTGATGCCGGGATATCTTGAGGATGTAAATGTTTTTAAGGCCAGTGACCATGAAGCTATCAGAAGAAAGGTTGCACCATTCATCCTGAGACGCACGAAACAGGATGTGCTTACCGATCTTCCGCCCAAGTATGAGCGAATCCTTTCAACGGAAATGGATAAAGAGCAGAGGAAGTTTTATGAGGCTGAGCGTGACAGGGCAGCAAAGATACTGGCGTCTTCACAGAAGGCATTTGATGTACTCCCGTACCTCACCAGACTCCGCCAGTTATGCATTGATCCGTCACTTTACATCGAAAACTACACGGGAGGAAGTTCGAAGCTTGCACTGCTTGATACAATGATACCTGAGTACATTGAGAACGGGCACAGAATTCTGGTCTTTTCCCAGTTCGTGAAAGCACTGGAGCTGCTCGGGAGCCGCCTTGAAAAGAATGGCATAAAGTACTTCATGCTTTCGGGAGACACTCCTGCAAAAAAGCGTGTTGAAATGATGAATGATTTCAACGAAGGCGACGGACCGGATATATTCCTGATCTCCCTTAAGGCCGGAGGTACCGGGCTTAACCTTACCGGTGCCGATACCGTCATTCACATCGACCCGTGGTGGAATGCCGCAGCCGAGGATCAGGCGGATGACCGAACCCACAGAATAGGGCAGAAACGCAATGTTGAAGTGATAAAGCTTATTGCGGAGGATTCAATAGAACAGAGAGTCCTTGAACTTCAGGATATGAAGAAGGATATAATCGATAAGGTTATTTCAAACGATGATACATCCGTATCAGGTGCGAAGCTCGAGGATATCGCGTTCATTTTAAGAAAATAAGCATCGGGTGCAGGAAGGCCCGGCCTTCCTGCTTATGCTCTTTCCAGAAGAGCCGTATGCTCCTTGGTCTTGCTGTCGTAGTTTACGGCAACAAGTATCGTGTTTCCCTT
>JBJEWN010000350.1:0-2173 GCA_051885075.1 Bullifex sp. | reverse complement strand
TAATATTTTTTTCATTATTATATTATCGGCTCCTCCCCGCATCCGAGCCGAGGGGGTTTTGTGCCGACTATTAAAAAGTTTCACTATGAAGTCAGTCCGAAATCATGCTGGGTGCTGGATTTCGGAAGGAAAAGCGCAGTGAAGGATGCAGTTCTGTCTCAGTGTTACCATAAGGAGGATTTGAAATGAGTGTGCATAACAGTGCAAAACCGGGAGAGATCGCAAAGTCAGTTCTCATGCCCGGCGATCCCGTCAGGGCAAAGTTCATTGCGGAGAACTTCTTAACCGATGCGATTCTGGTAAATGAAGTGCGCGGTGCCCTTGCCTTCACTGGAAAATACAAAGGAGTCCCCGTTTCGGTAATGGCAAGCGGTATGGGAGACGGTTCGATGGGCATCTACTCCCATGAACTTTTTGATGAGTATGACGTCGACAGGATCATCAGGGTTGGCTCTGCAGGAGCCCTTTCAGATAAGCTGAAGCTCGGAGATGTAATTGCTGCCGTGTCCGCATCCACCGATTCAGGCTATCTCGCCCATTACGGCTTTCCGGGAACATTTGCCCCCACGGCCTCAGCATCACTTCTGAAAAAACTGATTCAGAGTGATGATTCGGTAATCCTGGGCTCTGTCTTTTCAACGCCGGTCTTCTACTGTGATGACTCATACTTTGAACCGTGCAGGAAGATGGGACTGCTGGCAGTGGAAATGGAAGCAGCCGTGCTATATGCAAATGCCGCGGAACTTGGTAAGGATGCCATCACCCTTCTGACCATTTCGGACATCATCGGGCGCCCTGAGGCACTCTCCTCGAAGGAAAGGGAGGAAACATTCACCCGCATGATAAATACCGCAGTTGAATTAGCTGTCAGTTTCTGATTTAAAAAGCCTTGACGTAAAAGTCTTAAAAACTCTATTCTGCACACAGAACAAGGACGTTCTGCCTTAGCGGCGGAACGTCCTTTTTCCGTTTTCGGAGGATTGGAAAAATGTCAGGCTTTGAATTACTTGGAAACACAGAAGCGATCAATGAGCTGCTGGCACGTTACGGTGTGAAGTTCGGCATCTATAAAAATGGTGTCTTCAACGAACAGCTCTTTCCCTTTGATCCCATTCCGCGGGTCATTCCCAAAAAGGACTTCACTTATCTCGAGCAGGGTCTGATCCAGCGGGTTGATGCCCTTAATCTCTTCATCGACGATATCTATACGGACAAAAGAATCATTAAGGATAAAGTGATACCCGAGGAATTCATCTACAATTCGCCCGGATACCTGAAACAGTGTGAGGGAATAGTACCGAAGCTCAGGGTGCACTCCCACATCTCCGGAATCGATCTTGTGGAAGGAAAGGATGACAGCTGGTACATCCTCGAAGATAACCTGCGTGTTCCTTCCGGAGCATCATACCCTATGATAGCCCGCGACCTGTGCAGGAAAGCGTCCCCCGCAACCTTCCGGACAAACCACATAATTGACAACAGGAACTACGCCATCATGCTCCGGGAGATGATGGACAGCGTCAATACAGGAGGCCTGAACGTAATTCTTACGCCCGGCAGGTACAATGCGGCATACTTCGAGCACTCATATCTTGCAGAGCAGACAGGTTCCGTACTGGCAGGCGGAAGTGAGCTTACAGTGGAAAACGGCATTCTGTACTTCATCGGTTTTGACGGCAGGAAGGAAAAGGTCGGTGCCCTTTACAGGAGGATAAGCGATGAGTACCTCGATCCCCTCACCTTCAACGGGGAATCCCTGATCGGAATACCGCACGTCTTTGAAGCATACAGAAAAGGAAACGTAAGCATCATAAACGCACCCGGAAACGGCGTTGCGGACGATAAAGGCATCTACTACTTCGTACCGAGGATGATAAAGTACTACCTCGGGGAGGATGCCATCCTGAGCAACGCACCCACATACCTTCCTTACTATAAGGAAGACATGGATTATGTACTTGCGCACTTCGATGATCTTGTGCTCAAGGATGTGGCTGAAGCGGGAGGTTACGGGGTTTTCTTCGGCAACAAGCTTTCAAAGCTGCAGAAGGAGGATTTCATCTCCCTCCTGCAGGCTGAACCCAGACGTTTCATCGCACAGGAAGTAATAGACTTCAAGGACATTGAAATACAGGATGGAGGTGAACTTGTGCCCAGAAAGGCGGATCTGAGA
>JBJEWN010000349.1:0-8885 GCA_051885075.1 Bullifex sp. | reverse complement strand
CCGATGGTACTGCGGCTTGTCCGTGGGAGAGTAGGTCGTTGCCAGGTTTTTTTTGTCCTTTCCACTGCTTACGCAGTGTTCATCATATACTCAAAGCCATCCTTCAAAAGGGTGGTTTTTTTATCAGTATCTTCTCTGATTTAAATGTATACATTTTATCTATTGATATTCTCTATATTATTTTATATTCATTTTTTGTTGACTGTACGCAAAAGTGGCTGTACTATATAACTATCAGGGGATTGAAATGGCTGCAAACAAAGATATTGCAACAATGATTTATGAGGATTTTTCATCAAAAATCCTTAATCTTGAATATAAACCCGGAATGCCGTTCTGTGAAAATGATGTATGTGAACAGTACGGAGCATCCAGAACACCGGTTAGGACGGCTCTTCAGCGCCTTGCGGACAAGGGCCTGATTGATCTTCTTCCATATCAGAAAACCAGGGTCAGCAAAATTGATCTCGAAGCAGTCAGGCAGATGATCTATGCAAGGGCAGCAATTGAGGACAGAGTCATATCTGATTTCATGGATCTTAATGATCCTCTTCTCGTTGAGGATGTCGATCATCTTATAAGAAAGCAGCAGATAGTGCTTTCCTGTGAGGATTCAACCCTTGAGCAGTTTTACGAACTTGATGCCAGGATGCACCGTCTTTGGTTTGAAGCAACAGGCGCTCTTCCCATCTGGGAGTATTTCCAGTCATCCATTCACTATACCCGTTTAAGGAAGCTGGATATACTGGATAAATCCGCTCTTTCACTAATCATCAGTGAGCATACCACAATTCTTGATCTCATAAGAAAGAAGGACAGAGAGGACATCTATCAGCTGATGCATGCCCATCTTTACGGCGGTATTGAGCGTCTTGGCTCCAACAATGAACTTGCAGGCTATTTTGCCTGAATCAAAAATATAAGAGAGGTTATTTATGGACATTCGCTATTCCACAGGAAAGGAACCATTCAAAAGAATGACAACGGAGGAACTCAGGAAGGAATTCCTCATTCAGAACGTATTCGTTAAAGATGATGTTTCATGTGTTTACTCACATGTCGACAGAATCGTTACAATGGGATGTATGCCTGTAGATGAGACCGTCAACATTCAGAAGAACATTGACCCGTGGAAGAATTTCGGTGTCACATCTCTTCTTGAGAGAAGGGAACTCGGAACGATCAACATCGGCGGTGACGGTGTTGCCGTGATCGACGGTACTGAGTATGATGTGAATCACTACGACGCACTTTATGTTCCCATGGGTACAAAGGAAGTGCTTTTCAGAAGCAAGAACGGTTCCGATCCCGCAAAGTTCTATATCCTTACTGCCCCTGCTCACAGGGCATATCCCCTTACGGTCATCCCCTATGAGAAGGCAATTCACAAGCACCTGGGACGCCTTGAGGATTCCAATGAGAGAACGATCAACCAGTACATCCATCCGGATATCCTGGATACCTGTCAGCTTTCAATGGGCCTTACCCACCTTGAACCCGGTTCAGTCTGGAATACCATGCCTGCCCACACACACGAGAGAAGAATGGAAGTCTACTTCTACTTTGATATTCCTGAGAACCAGACAGTCTTCCACTTCATGGGAGAACCCGATGAGACCCGTCACATTGCAATGCATAACAATGAGGCCGTCATCAACCCCAGCTGGTCAATTCACTCAGGCTGCGGTACAACCAACTATACCTTCATCTGGGGCATGGTAGGTGAGAACAGGGCTTATGATGATCAGGACTGGCTTAAGACAGAGGATCTCAGATAATCGGTAAAGGAATCTGATTAACCCGGCGGGAGCATCCTGCCGGGTATTCTCTTTTGTGAGTGAGTTATTCAAATTTATCGCATAAAGTCATATCATGAATGTCATGCGTAATGATATTAAGGAAAATTTCCTCAGGGGTCTCCGGCAGGGACTTCCAATCGGGATCGGATACTTTGCCGTATCATTCACTCTGGGGATTGTTATGAGAAATGCAGGACTTACTGCCTGGGAAGGGGCACTGATGAGTCTTGTCAACAATACAAGCGCAGGAGAAGCCGCCGGAACAGCCATCATTCAGAATGGAGGATCATATGCTGAAATGGCCCTCTCCCAGCTTGTCATCAACCTGCGTTACCTTCTTATGAGTGCGGCACTCATCCTTCATGTCGACAAAAACCTGTCAGTAAGGCACAGAATGCTTATGTCCCTGGACATAACCGATGAGGTGTTCGCACTTTCCGTCATGCAGCCAAAGCCTCTGTCCCCATACTTCTCCTACGGTGTCATGTGTTCCACAATTCCCTTCTGGGCGGCAGGAACGGCTCTTGGTATAGTATTCGGAAACATTCTGCCACATGATATCGTCAGGGCACTTTCAATTGCCCTCTATGCAATGTTCGTTGCGGTCGTGATTCCGCCATGCAGGAAAAATAAAAAACTCATAACTGTCGTCTTTTCAAGTATGGCCTTAAGCTTTATATGCTCAAGGGCACCATATGTTTCAGAACTCAGCGAAGGCAACAGGATAATAATCCTTACAGTCGTGCTTGGCACGGTATTTGCTCTACTGTTTCCGCCCGAGGAGGATGAGCTTTGATCCGGAGTGTTTATATTTACATATTTGTAATGGCTGCAGTGACTTACATCATCAGGGTGCTTCCGCTTGCAGTGTTCAGGAAGCCGATCAGGAACAGGTTCGTTCGTTCATTCCTGTACTATGTGCCTTACGTCACGCTTTCCGTGATGACGTTTCCCGCGATTCTGGATGCAACGGGCAGTTATGCGCTCGGAGCAGTGGGCTTTGCGGTCGCTATGGCTTTTTCTCTGTACAAAGGCTCCCTGCCTCTGGTTGCAGCCGTGAGCTGTCTGGCCGTTTATCTGCTGGAGTTTTTTCTTTGACGCTTAAAGGGAGTATGGTAAACTTTTTCACATGGCACTTATACGTTTTTACAAACCCACACTGCGAAGGAAGGACATGGATGCGGTCCTTCAGACCATGGTCGACGAGAAGATCGGGCCCGGGGACAGAAGGAAACTGTTCCTGAAATCCCTATGTGAATATCTTGGCATTAAGGACGGTATAGCGCTTCGTTCCTATCCTGAAGCAATAAAGACCGCACTTTCCGTTCTGTCGCTTGAGACGGGTTCCTGCGTCGCCGTATCGGTGCTCTCCCCTGAGATTTACAGGACTGTACTTACCGAGATGGGGTTTAAGATGATGCTTCTGGATGTTTCCCCCGATACCGGGTGTGTTTCCCAATCAGAAGCGGAACGGGCCGTAAAAGAAGGTGCCTCTGCCTTTATCATTCATGAGCCTCTTTCGCAGCTCCCCCATGACCTGAAGGATATGGCATTTCCTGTCCCCGTGATCGAGGACATTACCGAGTCATTCGCATCTTCCTTTTCAGGTTTCAGGGCAGGATCACTGGGAGACATTGTCATTGCTGCATTTGAGGAGGAGTCGCTTGTTTCCGCAGGCGGAGGTGCGGCTGTACTCTCGTCAAAGGGTACTTATATTGATCAGGTCAAAAAATACGGAAGGCGATACAATCCCTATTCCGAGCTACCGGATCTGAACGCGGCCCTCGGTGTCATACAGCTCATGAACATTGATGAGAATCTGAAGAAGAGACGCGAGCTGTTCCGGCTGTTTTCTCAGGCAGCCATGAAGAGCGACGTTAAGCTTTTCGGAATCAGGAGTCTTGATTTCGAACCGTCAGGCTTCAATTTTCCAGTTATTGCCACCGGTCGTCCTGACGATGTGATTTCCTTTGCTGCCAAATACACGGTTCCCGTGAAAAGGTCATTCACGACCAGCTGCGGCATTTCATATCAGGACAGATTCGACCTTTATCCCAACGCAGTGATCCCTCTCTCCAGGGGAGTGTCATTTCCCTTATATCCTTTCCTTCAGCCTAAGGAAACAGAGGCTGTGATCAGGGTGCTGTCGCACCTGCCGCAATAGGAGGTATTTCATGGAACTGAAAAACGTGGTTGTTATCGCCAACGGCTCAAAGCCTGAAGCTGCAGCGATATCTGAAGAAATAAGGAACTATCTTGCACTTCACGGAATACTGACCGAAATATATGTGACAAAGGACTGTGATGAGGATATTCAGCTCTCAATCAAGAGTGATCTTGTTGTTTCCGTAGGCGGTGACGGTACAGTGCTTTACTGTGCCCGTCTGGTCCAGAACCTGGGAATTCCAATTCTTGCCGTGAATCTAGGAACATTCGGATACATCACTGAAATCGGAAGAGATGAGTGGCAGAGTGTTTTTGAGGACATATTCGGTGACAGGGAGCGGCTTTCAAGGCGCCTTATGCTGCGTGTAAGCGTCATCAGAAATGGTGTTAAGGTCTATCAGGCAACCGGGCTCAACGAGGCCGTTGTTTCCAGTGCGGGCATATCAAAGGTCGTCAAGCTTGATCTTTCGATCAACAGCACTGTGGCCGGAAGGTTCAAGAGTGACGGACTTATCATCGCCACGCCCACAGGTTCAACAGGATATTCACTTGCTGCCGGAGGACCTATCGTTGACAGTGAGATGTCAGCGTTCATAATAACACCAATCTGTCCTTTCACCCTCTCGAACAGACCTCTGGTACTTGGCAGCAGCGAGGTCATAACGATGAGGGTCCCAGAGGGGCAGAGAACCTGCCTTATGCTGACCGTTGACGGACAGCTTACATTCGATCTTGAGGAAGGTGACGATGTCATAGTGGAAAAGAGCCGCTCAAGGATACTGCTTGTATGCTCAAATGTCAGAAACTATACGGAAGTCATCAGGGCAAAACTTAACTGGACGGGAGAACTTCATGCTTGAACAGCTGGACATTACCAACTATGTACTGATTTCGCATATGTCAGTGAGCTTCTCCGGTGGGCTTACCGTTATCAGCGGAGAGACCGGTGCCGGTAAATCGATAATACTTTCGGCAATCGGACTCATACTGGGTGAAAAGGCAAAGGCCGATGTGGTCAGACGGGGAGAGGATGAAGCCCTTATCAGTGCCGTATTCTCTTATGATGAAAGGGATGGAGAGCTCAGGGCTTTTCTGGAAAGGGAGGACCTTGCAGGGGAAGATGACACCATAATCATATCAAGGACGATTAAGGCAGGAGGTCGCTCAGTCAACAGGGTCAATTCCCGGATCGTCACCCGTGATACACTGGTTTTTCTTGGTTCATATCTTGTCGACATATCATCACAGAAAGCTCACCAGGGACTTTTAAAGAATGATGTACAGCGAGTACTGCTGGACAGGTTCAGCGGTACATGCGATGAGCTTGCCGCATGCAGTTCTGCCTACAGGGCATATCAGGAGGCCCAAAGGGAACTGGATGAGCTCATTGAAAAGAGCGATAAGGCGAAACGTGATTACGACTACTATTCATTCTGCCTTCAGGAACTTGAGAAGGCTGATCTTAAGGAAGGTGAGGATGATGTGCTTTCCGCGGAACTTAAGCGTATAAGCTTAAGCGAAGCCCTCACAGAAGAAGTTTCCGACTCATATTCCATTCTGAGGGGGGATATCGGGGAAGGCGCGCTTACGATGCTTTCCCATGCGCTTGCATCCCTGAATAAAGCTGCTTCCCGCGATCCGGCCCTTGATGAGCTTACACGTAGACTTGAATCCTGTGAGATTGAAGCTGAGGACATAGCCGAGTCGCTGCGGGATTACCTTTCTTCGTTAACGTTCAGTGAAAGTGAACTTGAGGAGAAGAATGCAAGGCTTTCCGTCCTGCAGCGGATAAAGAAGAAGTACGGACCTTCCATTTCAGATGCGATTGAAAAAAGGGAAGAGTACCGTGATTACCTGTCCTCCGTTGATAATGCCGAAGAGCTCATCTCTGTTAAGCGCAGGCAGGCGGATAAGTGTATCTCCGAGCTGGAAAGATGTTCATCCCTGCTGAGTGATAAGAGAAGGGAAGGTGCTGCGAAACTTGAGGAGAAGACGGTTTCCGTTCTGAAGAAACTCTCCATGCACAGTGCCCAGCTCTCAGTCAGTATCGGTAAGATACCTTACACTGCTTCCGGACAGGACAGTGTTGAATTCATGATCAGGGCAAACAGGGGAGAGAAAACAGGCCCGATCAAGGATGTTGCTTCAGGCGGTGAGCTTTCCAGAATCCTGCTGGCCCTCAAGGCGGCCCTCAGCGAGGAAGATGAAACGGGAACCCTGATCTTTGATGAGGTTGACAGCGGAATCGGAGGTGCCGTCGCTTCAGCTGTCGGTGATGAGCTTGTCACACTTTCAAAGAGCCATCAGGTAATTGTGATCACGCACTCTGCCCAGATAGCGGCAAAGGCTGATGAGCACCTGCTTGTCTCAAAGAGGGAAGAAGGGGACAGAACATTCTCAGGTGTCAGGAAAATCGATGGTGATGAGCGCATAAAAGAAATCGCCCGTCTCCTTTCGGGAAAGACGAGCGGCAGTGCACTTGTTCATGCAAGGGAATTACTTGAAGTTTAGAGTGTCGTAAACCCTCTTCTGCTTATCAGCATCAATTCCGGAGTGCTTCCTTCCTGAATAGTACTCGTAAATCTCGTTCTGCAGGTTTTTGCTTTCAGGTTCGAAGCCGAAGCTCCTGACGGTCTGGAAGAAATCAAGTATGATGTCGGCCATTGAATCGTCAAGGCCTTCCTTCCTGACCATGTATGCAATCCTGGTCGTATTCTGATTCAGGATTGCTAGCACTGCATTCGTTTCATGAACCCTTCCGTACTTTCTGATGAAATCAAGCAATATGTTGAAATACTGCTTCCTGTCTTCCCATGGAAGCACATCCTCGGTGAGCGTTCCGAGTGACTTGAACATTTTCATTGCGATTCCCAGGTTTTCAAGGATCATGGTTTTCATCGGGAGGTACTTGCTGTTCTTCGTGATGATCGAGTAGTTGTACAGTGATGAAATCATGGTCCTGATGTCTGCAAGCGGAAGCGCG
Source organism: Bullifex sp. (assembly GCA_051885075.1). Classification (GTDB taxonomy): domain Bacteria; phylum Spirochaetota; class Spirochaetia; order Sphaerochaetales; family Sphaerochaetaceae; genus Bullifex. Next base: position 1,937 of record JBJEWN010000349.1, on the reverse strand, counting down.
GAGGTTGCCCTGTCGATCCAGTCATCACATTTGCTTAGCACCAGCAGAGGAATGTCATCCGTGGTAATCTTGAAACGCAGCCTGGTTTCATTGTTTGCGCAGAGATAAAGGTTGAGCCCTCCAGCAACGGTTGAAGAGGAGAGGATAGTGAAATCATAACGGATCCTGGAAATGCTGTCATGGAACACAATCCTTGCATTGTCACTGCACTCACTGATGTAACTGTCGAGCCTGAATCTTCCGTAACACTTTTCCCAGTCACCTTCAAGTGCAACCACATGGTTGATGTAGAAGAAGATGGCTGCCTCACATTCGCCGGGGAGTGCCTTGAGTTCAGCCTGGGCAATGCTCATGCCGTCCCCCTGGCCCTTAACGTTACTCTTTGCTTTTCTGAGCTCACTGAGGAAAGGAAGCAGAAGATCCTCGTCACTGTAAGGCTGAAACATCTTCATGGCATAAAGGGCATAGCGTATGTTCTGTCTGGGTTCGATGCCTGAAATGTCATTGAAGAAGAAGCCGCAGCTTGTCAGTGAAAAATGCTTGTTCTGTATACCCAGCAGAAGGGTGGAAATTTCCGTATCATGGCATGGATCGAATGGGAACTTCTCATGAAGATCAGCAATAAGTGAAGGCATGTCCTCTTTCCCGATGAAAACGGGTGCGACACAGTCCAGAATCTGGGCGGCAGTTACACCGGACGGGAAAATCTTGCTGCATTCGGAAGCAAATATGCCGTCCAGCTTGAGGGAAAGATCTGAAAGCGCGTTTCTGAGCGGTGTCCTCCATTTCTGGTTCCATCCTTCCTCTCCGCCCGTGTGACAGCCGCAGTCCTTGTACCATCTGGATACACCGTGGGAACACGACCATGAGGTGCCCCTGCCTTCCTCGCCTTCGTGCAGTATGGCCCTGAGCTTTGGCCTGTGGTCTGCAAGGTATCTTCCGTAGTTCGTGAACTCGAAATCATCCCTTTCCTCTACTTTCCTGATCAGGGCTGCCAGTGCCATGTCTCCGAAAGGTTCGTGATGTCCGTAGATCTCCCCGTCGGTAGCCGTATGGATCAGAGGCTTATTGTCAGTATTCCTGATATTCAGCAGCATGTCGTAGAGCTCATCCGCATTCCTCAGTGCGTGTCCGAAGCTGATTGCGGATGCAAGTCCCGGATGATAGAAGAATCCTGCTATCTCACGTCCTGTCGTTCCGGTAAGGATGTAAGCTTCGGAATAAGGTGCGGGGGAAGACCCGAGTTCATCCATTTCATGGGTATAAGGATTTTCCACGGCCCTGCACTGCCAGGGAGAAAGACAGACGAATTTTATTCCGCTTTCGGAGAGGATGTCGATCACATCCGGATTGATTGCAGCTTCAGGGAGCCACATTCCTTCAGGCATTCTCCCGAAGCGGTAGATGAAGTCCTCTATTCCCCATTCAATCTGCCGCTTTGCGTCGCTGATCCTGTCCAGCGGGAGGATCGTGTGGTTGTAACCCATGGCCATTCCGTTTCCGTGGCCAAGACGTCTGACACTTTCCTTGTCGGCTTCAACTATCATGTCATGGTAGATGGGATGTTTGTCCTTAAGCCAGCTCATGATCGTATGCCCGAAGTTAAATGAAAGATAGCTGTAGTTATTCGTCAGGGACTGAATCCGCCCGTCCGGACCCAGATATCGTGAAAAAGCGTTTGCTCCGTAACATTCATGGCAGATGCGTTCGTTCCAGTTATCAAAAGGTGCCGCGCCGGGCTGTATGTCGATTATTCCGGTATATGGGTTCTCTCTTGGAGGCTGATAAAAGTGTCCGTGTAGAATCAATGAAGTTTTATGTGTTTCCATAAAGAGTAATTTTAACAGAGGGAAGTGAGACTCTCAACAGAATTCTGAAAAATGTATGACTCCCAACGGATTTATTCCAATGTAAACGCAAATGATTTTTTCCAGGTA
>JBJEWN010000348.1:0-2174 GCA_051885075.1 Bullifex sp. | reverse complement strand
GGAATATGAAATTGCTCTTTTCATGGTGTTACTTTACTCCGTTTAACCGTGTTTTGAAAGTGTTTCCGCGATTGACAACGTAAAGGGATATCGGTACTCTCTGTTGTGTCCGGGGTGGCTAATATTGCCTGAGATCATACCCGTTACCTGATCTGGATAATACCAGCGTAGGGAGCGTCATCTCATTACTATCCCGTGGCAGATTTATATTAGGAGGTGCTTCATGAAAAAGCACATATTCGCCTTTGTACTTCTGACACTCCTTCTCACTTCCCTTTTCGCAAAGGGAGCAATGGAAGAGACAGGCGCGGATGATGGTACTCTTACCATCTATTGTTACGACACATTCTCATCCGAATGGGGTTCAGGTCCTACCCTCATTCCCCTCTTTGAGGAAAAGACAGGCATCAGGGTTAACGTCGTAAGCACAGGTGATGCTCTTGAGATGCTTAACCGTGCCATCATGGAAGGGGAGTCATGTCCTGCTGACCTTATCCTCGGAATCAGTGATGACAGTGCTTCAAGGGCATACAATTCAGGGCTTTTCGCATCCTACGAATCACCTGCCCTTGCAGACATTCCTGATGAACTGGAGTTTGACTCAGAGCATCGTCTTCTTCCCTTCGATTACGGTGCATTTGCATTCGTTTACGATACTGAAAGCGGCGTCGAAGCTCCCAGATCACTCGATGATCTCACAAAGCCCTACTATAAGGACAAATTCATCCTCATCGATCCCAGAACAAGTTCAGTTGGTCTCGGACTTCTGCTCTGGACGATCGAAGTATACGGGGATGCATACCTTGACTGGTGGAAGGCTGCAGGCAGCAATGCACTCACCATAGCTGACGGCTGGTCATCCGCTTACGGACTCTTCACCGAAGGCGAGGCACCCATTGTCCTTTCTTACACAACAAGCCCTGTTTACCATGTAATGTGGGAAGACACGACAAGATATCAGGCACTTGTTTTCCCTGAAGGTCACTCCACGACCATCGAGGGTGTCGGTATCCTTAAGAGCGCGAAGCACCGCAGTGCAGCTGAGAAATTCGTTGACTTCATCCTGACTGAAGGACAGAAGGAAACGGCAATCGCAAACTCAATGTACCCTGCAAACAGCAAAGCAGAGCTTCCGGCAGCATATGACTATGCACCGCTTCCGAAGCTTCTTCACATCGATGCGGAAACAATTGCCGCAAACCTTGAGAAATGGCTCAGTGACTGGACCGACGCAATGGTGAAATAATGATAAATAAAAGCAGGAACCACTACAGGATTACATCACTTATTCCCAGGATGATACTCATACTGGCTTTCCTGGTTCCGCTTTTCTTTTCACTTTCAAAGGCTTTCTTTCCGGAGGGTGTGTTCACGCTCTCCCTGGTGAAGGAAGCCTTCACTTCAGAATATAACATGAGACTCCTTACATTCACGGTAAAGGAGTCCCTTTATTCTGCGATTCTTTCCGTACTCATCGCACTTCCGGGTGCATATTTCTACTCAAACTACACCTTCAGGGGCAAAAAGCTGATCCTGTCCCTCTCTCAGCTCTGCTTTGTCCTTCCTTCAATTCTTGTTGTACTCGGTTTCGTGATCTTCTACGGGAACAACGGATTTCTCAACAGAATGCTGATGTCACTTTTAAACAGTGATACACCCGTTGTAAAGATTCTTTACTCATTCAAAGCCATAATCCTGGCACATGCCTTTCTTAATTTCCCCGTTGCCCTTTCCCTGCTTACCGGGTACTGGTCATCACTTTCGAAAACTCCGGAAAATGCGGCTGCAACACTCGGTGCAGGCAAGCTACGCATTTTTTTCACGATAACGCTTGGAAGGATACTGCCTGTTCTTCTTTCAGCTGCCCTTCTCATATTCCTGTACTGTTTCACTTCCTTTTCCATCATACTGGTACTCGGCGGAGGCCCCGAGTACACAACGCTTGAAGTGGAAATATACCGCACGAACAATATAATGGGGCAGAGCGCAAAGGCATCTTCGCTGGCGCTTTACGCACTCTTTTTCAACATGATACTGGTTCTGATATACACACTGCTTTCAAAGCACACCCGTCCGGATGACAGGATAGGTGAAGACAGAGCCGTGAAACCGAAGACACTCACACATGTCCTGATAATAATTATCTTCTCTTGCATATATCAAAAAATTATTGT
>JBJEWN010000347.1:0-2181 GCA_051885075.1 Bullifex sp. | reverse complement strand
CACGTCAGTCGAAGGTGAAGCATTCCCAGATACCGTGAAACGTCTTGAGGCCCTCGCAGGCGGAGAGTGCGACGCATCGATCCGCCTCATGGAAATCTGGGACCTTCTGAAGACAGAGGGTATCGAAAGCCACTTCATTTTAGATCCCTCGATCACCCGCGGTCTCGACTACTACACCGGAATAGTATATGAAACATTCCTTGACGAGCTTCCTTCCATCGGAAGCGTATGCTCCGGCGGAAGGTACAACAACCTCACTGCCCTTTACAGCAAGGAAACACTTCCCGGAGTAGGCTCCTCGATCGGACTGGACAGACTGCTTGCCGCCCTCGAGGAGCTGAAGCACCCTATCCTCAGAAATACATCCGGTGCCGATGTCATCGTCTATGCACAGCAGGGTCAGGAAAAGACTGCTGCAGCCGCTGCATCCGCACTGCGGAAAAAAGGCATCAGGACTGACCTCTACCTCCAGCCAGGAAAGAAGATGAAGGCACTTTACGACTACGCTGAAAAGAGCGGTACGAAGGCACTAATCACTTTTGACAATGACGGCAGACCGTCCCTCAAGAACCTTGTTAACCGTGAGACCGTCACGGGAGACATTGAAGCACTTGCACAGAAGCTCACGGAGAACTCCCTTTGATAAACTATCAGGAGCTTCCGGTCTACAAACACAAAGCCGAAATCCTGAAGGCCCTCGATGAAAATCAGGTGATAGTAATCGAGAGCCCGACGGGAAGCGGCAAGACAACCCAGCTTCCGATCATCCTGATGGAAGCGGGGTATGACCATTACGGACTCATAGGAATAACCCAGCCGAGGCGCATTGCAACGCTTTCGATCTGCGAGTACATAAAGAAACAGCTTAATCTTGAAGGCAACCTCTGCGCCTACACGATGCGCTTTGCCGACACCTCCGATGAGACGACGAGAATCAGGATAATGACTGACGGAATACTTCTTCAGGAACTCAAAAGTGATCCCGATCTCTCCCGTTACAGCGTCATCATGGTCGATGAAGCCCATGAAAGAAGCCTAAACATCGACTTCATCCTCGGACTTCTGAAGCAGATAACCGCAAGGCGTCCCGACCTTAAAGTCATAATAAGCTCAGCCACGATAAACACTCAGAAGTTCTCCGATTTCTTCGGAGGGGCGAAGATCATCTCGATAGATGCAAAGCTCTTTCCGATTGAAATAAAGTACGTCGACCCGATGAAGGAGGTCATGAAACTGATCGAATCATGCCACTACGACAGGGATGCCGAGGAGCGTGTAATAGGTCAGTCGATAATGAGGATCATCGCAGACTGTGTTAAAAACAGATCAGGGGACGTACTGATGTTCTGCAGCGGTGAATGGGAAATCAAAACCTATGAAACAATGCTGAAGAACTCTCCCCTCTGGTCCTCCCTTCAGGTCTATCCCCTCTACGGAAGGCTTTCAAAGGAGGAGCAGGAAAGAGTGTTCATTCCAACTGCCGAGGGTAAGACCAAGGTGGTCATTTCCACAAACATTGCCGAAACCAGCATAACGATTGACGGGATAACGACCGTCATCGACCTGGGAACAGCCAAGGTGAACTTCTATAACCAGAAGGACTTCACTTCAGCCCTTGTTCCCCTTCCCATCAGCCGTTCAAGTGCCCGTCAGAGGGCAGGAAGGGCGGGACGCACCCAGAAGGGCACATGCTGGAGGTTCTACAGCGAAAAAAGCCTCAAACAGCGGCCGGAGTTCAGTCAGGAGGAAATCCTCCGCTCGGACCTTGCTGAAGTTGCGCTCCGCATGAGTGATCTCGGGATCTACGATTATGAGAACTTCCCTTTCATCACATCACCTTCCATTACGGCACTTCACAGCGCGGAGGAAACGCTCCGCCTCATTGATGCGATAGATGAAAGCCGTCACCTTACCGCCACCGGTGAAATGATGGTGCAGTTCCCGCTTCTTCCGAGGCACTCCAGGGTTATCGTTGAAGCGATACGGAACTTCCCGCAGGTTCTGCGTGAGGTCCTCATCGCCACTGCATTCCTTTCCACGAAAGGACCTTTCCTCATGCCAAGAGGAAAGGAAGTAATCGCACGTGAACGTCAGGCAAGATTTCAGAGCGCGAAGTACGGAGACTTCTACGGCTACCTTAAACTCTTCGGGGAGTACACTGCAAAACTGGAAGCAGGAAGC
>JBJEWN010000346.1:0-2183 GCA_051885075.1 Bullifex sp. | reverse complement strand
GAAATGACAATTGGGGGACTTAAAACAACAGGACATCAGGGTTGCGTGGTCTTCCTGGGGAGTTGTTTTTTATTAAGAAATAATTCAATTTCTTCTTCTAATTTCTTTATTACCTTTTGAGACGACTCCTCTTCTCCATCTTACTGTGTATGCGGCAGGAGCATATGATGCATCCAGCACCCTTATATCCTGCGCCCTCACAGGCACATCCTCATCCTTAGTGTATACATATGTGGAACAAGGGTTGGACATTCTGAAACCGTACTCCCTCATCATGCCCCTTAAATTCTCCCGGTGGACCGTCACGAGATCGACGGACCTTGGGAGAAGTTCGATGAAGGGCCTCACGTCACTGTCAAACGGGGCAATGCAGGCATAGTAATCATCGATCATGGTGACGATTCCGTCCATGCCGCAGTAAAACACTTTTCCGATACCGCGTTCGATCTGGTCAATCATATCGGTGTATGAAAGAAGATCACGCTTTTTAAGGATATCAACAGGTTCCATGGCTATCCATGATATCACTTTCCCCTCCTTATGTGGTATCATCGTGACAATGAAAACGATAGTCTTTACCGATATAGACGGAACTCTTCTCAACAGGAAGCATGAACTTACACCAAGAACGGCTGAAGCGCTTGAAAAGGCTGACAGGAAAGGCATCATCATCGCACTCTGTTCCGGACGTGCCCATGACGGTCTTCTCGACATCACGGACAGGCTTTCGTTCTCACCTTTTCTCGTGACACTGAACGGTGCCTACATCCTGGATGCAGGGAAGAATGTGGTGGCCGAACACTTCTTCACCAAAGAAGAACTCTCCGAGCTGGAAAAGATAAGGAAAACCTTTGATCTAGGACTTCTGTACTTTCCCGGCAGACACTGGGCATCTGAGGCATACGACAGGTATTACGAAGATGAGTATTCGATCGTGAAAAGGCCGGGAACGGCATGTCCGGTCCTGGAATATGAAGGAAGGGTTCATAAATATCTTACCGTTGGTCCAAAGGAAGCAAACAGGCTCTTTGCAGAAGAGGCGAAGAAAGCACTTCCCCACCTGGAAATCGTCCCGTCTTCATCCAGGTACACGGAAGTGAACACTCACGGATGCGATAAGGGTCAGGGAATACTGGATGTATGCCGATATGCGGGAGCGGATGTCAGGGATACATACTGCTTCGGCGATTACGACAACGACATAGCGATGTTCAGAACCGCGGGAGTACCCATTGCAATGGCAAATGCGGTTGATAAGGTGAAATCACTGGCAAAGCACATCACGCTTTCCTGCGATGAGGACGGAGTCGCGGTGGCACTTGAGAGGATAACTGATGATTACAAGGGATAACTACACGGAAGAGAATTCCAGAACTGTTGACGGCTGGGTGAAAAACGGATGGATATGGTCAAGGCCCATAACCCATGAAGAGTATCTGAAGGCAAAAGAAGGTAATTACACTGTCCTTCTCACCCCTACAGTCCCGGTACCTGAAGAATGGATCGGTTCCATAAAAGGGAAACGTGTGCTTGCACTGGCATCCGGCGGCGGACAGCAGGGCCCTGTGTTTCAGGCACTCGGAGCTGACGTTACCGTTCTCGATTACTCTGAGGCCCAGCTGAATAAGGAAAAGGAAGTGGCCGCAAGGGAAGGGTATGAAATAAGACTCGTGAGGGCTGACATGACAAAACCCCTTCCCTTTGAAGATGATGAATTTGACATGATCTTCAACCCTGTATCCACATGCTACATCGAGGAGGTGGGTCCTCTCTGGAAGGAGTGCGCAAGGATCATTAAGAAAGGCGGCGTTCTGATGACAGGCATCGACAACGGGATCAACTACATCGTCGAAAGCGAAGCTGAAACCATGATAGCCCATTCACTTCCCTTCAACCCGCTTAAGGACCCTGCCCTGATGGAAGAGCTGAAAGCAACTGATTCAGGAGTTCAGTTTTCACACACCATCACTGACCATCTCAGCCCTCTTCTGAAAAGCGGCTTCACTCTCACCGATATCTTTGAGGATAGCAACGGAGAAGGAAGACTCCATGAAATGAACATTCCGACGTTCATTGCCATGAGATTCGAAAAGCTCAGATAAAGACAAAGCGGTATGCAACCTGTCATACCGCTCTTTTTCTCACTCCAGCGAGAGTCCCGCTTCGGCCAGTCGCCTGTCAAA
>JBJEWN010000345.1:0-2188 GCA_051885075.1 Bullifex sp. | reverse complement strand
GGCGATAAGGATTGAGGTGAACAGGGAGCTTGACCGCATAGAGCCCGCCCTTAAGGAAGCCGTAAGGGTTCTGAAGAAGGGCGGAAGGGTAGGTGTCATCACCTTTCATTCCCTTGAAGACAGGAAGGTGAAGTGGTTCTTCAGGGGGCGTGCCGATGAGATGGGGGATATAACCATCCTCACCAAAAAGCCGGTATGTCCCACGGAGAAGGAAACAGGAGAAAACGCTCCGAGCAGGAGCGCGAAGCTGAGAGTTGCAGAAAAGAGGTAATGCCATGACCGGTGAGAGAGAAATAACAAGATGGTTCACCAAAGCAAACAAGGTTCTGACTCTTTTCACCATACTGTTCATCTTTGCATCTGTTTTCGTGCCGCTGTTTCAGATGGCCGAAAAGCACTCACTGGAGAACAGTATCAGGATGAGTGAGGACCGTGTTGTCATGCTCGAGGACAGGACAAGGGTTCTTGAGAGCGAGATAGCAAGCGCCAAAAGCCCCGAAGCGCTCATAAACAGGTCTGTGATAAGATCGGTTACATATGAAGAGATTGACAGCTCTTCCATCGTACTGGCAAAAGGAGATGCCGTATGATGTTCACTGCAAAGGCCTTCGCGAAAGCTGAAGGCCTTACGTGTCTCGGTGACGGTGAAATAACACATGCCACCTTCGATTCACGTCAGGTCAGAAAAGGATCCATGTTCATAGCCGTTAAGGGAAGAAACTCAGATGGTATTCTTTATGTCAGGTCAGCCCTTGAAAACGGAGCTGCCGCAGTACTTACATCTCAGGAAAACATAAGTGCGGCATCGGAGGTAATCAGGTATGGAGCAGCCCTGATTCTTTCCCGTGATCCCCTTTCGTCCCTTTATTCCTTTGTAAGTAAAATGAAGGAATCCATCCCGGGACTCATCACCTGCGCCGTCACGGGAAGCTGCGGAAAGACCACAACCAAGGAAATGCTTTCATCGATCCTTTCAGTGAGATCCGAATGCGTCAGCACGCCCGGAAACCTGAACAGCGAGTTCGGTCTGCCTCTCAGCATGCTTGGCCTGACGGAAAGTGCCGGGTACGCCGTTTTTGAGTGCGGTGTTGACCACGTGGGTGAAATGGACCGCATGGCTGAAACCCTCACTCCTGAGATCGCAGTCGTCACCAACATATCCAACAGTCACCTTGAGTCCTTTAAAAGCCGCGACGTGACTGCAAGGGAAAAAGGAAAACTTGTTAAGGCATCAGGGTGCGCTTTCGTCCCAGAGGAGTGCGGCTATCTGGATTACTTCCGGACCCTCTGTCCGGAGGTTCACGCCGTTAAGAATATGTTCACTGACATAACTGAACTCCCCCTTGAGGGATTCCGGGTAACTCTTGGACGTGAACGGTTTACAATTCCATGCATCGGAAGGGCAAAACTTACCGATGCATCACTTGCCGTGGCAGTGGCACGGAACCTTGGCTTTTCCGACAGTGAGATAGCCCATGGACTGTCAGGCATGAAGTCACTCTTCGGACGGGGCCGCATAGTGAAGGAAGGTTCCCTTTCCATTATCGAGGACTGTTACAACGCCAACATCTCAAGCTCCATCGATGCGATCAATACGCTGAGTTCCATAGAGACCGATGCAGGAAAACACGTCATCATGGCTGACATGAGGGAACTCGGGCCGGAGAGTGTGTCTGCACACCGTGCGCTCGCTGGCGTGCTCAGAAGTGCGGATGTGGATGACATCCTCCTCTATGGACGTGATGTTGAAACGACCTATGAGACACTGCTGTCCTTTGGCCTCAGGGACAAGGTTTTCTATACCAGTGACTTTGATTCCCTTTCAAGGGAAGTCGGAAGGAGGGCACGGGGTGGTGACTTCTTCCTGCTCAAAGGAAGCCGGGTCATGGCACTCGAGCGTCTTTATCCTGCATTCAGGGAGGTGTGCTGATTGGCGCCTTTCTTCGTCAGTTTTGCTGTTTCCTTCGTTCTGGTTCCGGTCTTTACCGGACTGGCGCTTAATCATACATCCCCGATGAAACCTGAACTTGAGGAGCACAGCTTTAAGGCAGGAACACCATCGTCAGGTTCATTCGCGATTCTTATCTCCGTGCTTGTTTCGGAAATCTTCTGCACTTCATCTCCCTGCATGGGAACATATGCGCTTACTGCAATCCTCTTTGCCTCAGTCGGGATAACGGACGACGCT
>JBJEWN010000344.1:0-2196 GCA_051885075.1 Bullifex sp. | reverse complement strand
GTGAGAAGCCGTCATCACAGAAGCAGTGTGCAGGAGTGAAGAATATAGGTACGGCATTGGGATAGAGATCCCTTATAGTACGGGTAAGGTAATCGACACATCCGCAGAATGTAGTCCTTCCTTTGTCGCCGGGTTTTCCCAGAGGTGCATCTCCATGGAGGTAGTCATTGACACCGCCGAATACGATTATCACATCCGAGTTCTTATCCATATCCCAGCAGCGTCCGCAGAAGTTCATGTCATGGCGGGCTTTAGGACTCGGAATTGTTTTGTGTGCGATCCTGGTGCCACCTACACCGTAGTTGTTCACTTTCCTGCAACCGCACATTTTCGCAATGAGATTATCAAATCTCAGCATGACATCCGATACGCTTAAAGCCTCGGTGATGCTGTCACCGAGGAAACTGACTGTTTTATCCTTAAGATCCATAGCTTTCCTCCATTAGATAATAGAATGGAACCGGGGTATGTATCAAACCCTGAAAGCATGTCTGATCAGGATAGTGTGTGCATCGGGATGGGAATAATCAAAACCTGAGATTCTGAATGATATCTTCAGGCTTTCATCGCTGAAGCATGGCTCCAGAACAATTTCCTTATCAGTTCTGATTTCAAGATCAGCTCCGTTGTACAGGGCAATGGTTCTGAAGACAAGGAAGTTGAAGAACCTGTCGTCAAACGTGAGTTCAATCCTGTCTTCGCTCACTTCCGTCACAGAAATAAGGGGTAGGGCGTGTTCCGCATCTGCCCAGGATGTGTATGAGCTGTTCTCTTTTGCAAAGCATTTATACATCTCAGGGTATTCCTTTTCACATGCCGTTTCCCATGGTGCAAGTGCTTCATAAAGATCAGAGAGCCTGTAATTTCCGGTAAGGGATTTAAGCTTTTTTACAAGGTCTGTGAACGTGCTGTCTTTTCTTCTCATGATGATTTTATCCATACAAATCTCCTACACAGACCTATAGTGTGAAACCTGTGATAACTCACATCACTTTTTGGGAGAAATAATCGTGACTTCAAACACTTCGAATGTGTATGGATCAAATATTATTTCAAAACAGTACCCTTCGCTGTTTTCGTAAGAAGCATCCCCGATGCCGAAACCGCAGCCTCCTGCAGTATATTCAGCCCCATGAAACTCCTTCATGTAGAAATCAAATGTGGTGCAGAACGTTGCATAGTTAAGTTCAGTGACGGACAGTATTATTTCCCTGATGATGTCGGCATCATATATGATGACATGGTTCAGACACTCAGGGTGCTGTCCTTTTGCTTCCTTTTCCTTGATTTCTGCAAGAGAGCAGCGTTCTGCGTTGTTTATGAGCTCTTTGGAAAACGGATATCTCATCCTTTCACCTCCTGACCGGTTCCTCTTATTTCCATGTAGTGTGAAAAAGAAGGGATAACCAGTCAGGTATGCAATTTTATTTGTCAGAATCGTAAGGCCATCTTTCCATCAGATTCTCAGGGCGGCAGTACAGGGCTTTTGAAAGTCTGTACAGTGTTTCAAAGGATGCCCTATTGATATTCCTGTTCCGCTCCTCGTACATCTGGATGGAGCGAAGGGACACTCCTGATCTCTTCGAAAGCTCCTCCTGAGTGATATTAATGGACATGCGTGCCCGCTTCAGTTCTGTCTCCCTGAATGTTTCCTTAAACCGTTCTTCCGCGACATCCATGAATTTCGAAATATCAGCTTCATGCAGGGGCTTGTACATCTTCTCGAAGTCACTGTAGGTAATGGCACTGAACAGTTCACGGAATGATCTGTCCGAGTACCACTGGCAGTATGCAGCTGTCCATCCGATCCAGTGTTCCTTTGTCCTGAAAAACCTGCATTCAGGTTCTATTTCCAGTGTCTTTCCTGTGGTTTCCTCAATTATGTCGATGAGTATTTCAATTCCGCTCTTCCCAAGTGCATAGCGTGATTCACCTCTCTCGAGGCTCCTGCATACCTGACTTCTGCAGAAGAGTCCTGTGAACTCCTCTCCTGGTAGGGAACAGACGTTGACTGCATAATCAAACGCATTGCCGAGGCGGGCCTGGACTTTAGTCACATATGTTTCGTGGTATGCGTGGATCGTCATTGTCTGTTCTGCCTCTATATTTGAAATACGAATCGGGAACCTGTCATTCCATTCATCCCATGTTCTTCAGCTGTAGTACACAACAGAAGAACAGAAGTATTCATTTAAT
>JBJEWN010000343.1:0-2206 GCA_051885075.1 Bullifex sp. | reverse complement strand
GGAGGATCTGGTCTTCAGGGCATCCTAAGTCACTGATTTTCAAATATGCGGTTTTCAATTGGGCTACCTTCTGCTACATGGACATGTATCGGCTCCAATGGATTGTTTTCGTTTGACCAGAAATAGATCCAATATGATCCTATCCTAAAAACCTGAGGCATTTTCAAAGCCTCCGTGTTTAGAAAACTCAAGAATAAGATGAGAAGTAGATTTTATAACATCCATATACCTTTCGATCTCTTTCTCTGAAAAACCGTAAACATCTTTTATTGAATATGAAGGAAGTATGCATGTCATATGGTGAAAGCAGTCCTTAGTATCAGGTTTCTCTACATATACCTTGACTGTTCCATCTTTTTTCATCTCTGAGTGAACAATTTCAGCATTGTCATCCAGCGTCATGAATTTATACATCATTTTTATTCTTCTCTACATCAGTAGTATAATAGCATGTTAAAAGGTAATCAATTATGGATATTGGATAGGAGAGGCGATAGCCCTATGCTGATAAGACAAGCTTCTGAAACAGGGAACAGTGACTATCCTGAATTTAATCAATGGGTATCGTAATGGACATAATCATTTTTTAATAAAGAAGACTGCAGATGACATTTACCATACTGCAGTCTGTGTGCTGAGTTGTTTCAATTGTTTGCCTAAAATGCTGCATTATTCCTTACTTAACAGCATTGAGCTCCGGCTGGGGCTTTTTCATACCATTCATTCTTTTACTATTCAGCTAAAATATTCCGAACACAGAATTATTTTATCTTTTCTCAGAAAGCGACTGGTTTTCCGTTTATTATTTATATGAAAGACACTGATGAACTTATAAGAAAGACCGCAGAGGAAATATTCGGAATAAAGTCACTGAGACCGCTACAGAAAAAGATAACTCGTGAAATCGTATCCGGGTTCGGGAAAGGTCCTTCATCCCTTCTTGCGGTTCTTCCGACCGGGGGAGGCAAGAGCTTATGCTTCCAGCTTCCCGCATATCTTGCATCAGGCATCACGATAATCGTATATCCCATAATATCCCTCATCCGGGACCAAAGCAGTTCACTGAGAAAGAATGGGATACAACATGAGGTACTTATCGGGGAAAGCAGCAAGGAACACTTTCTTCTTCGCGTGATGTCGGGAGACGTGAAGATCATAATCACGAATGTGGAATCACTTGCAAATCCGCTGATTCTTTCATTCCTTTCATCAAAGAAAATCTCAATGCTTGTCCTTGATGAAGTGCATACGGTCATAAGCTGGGGAGAAACGTTCCGCCCCGCATATCTGGAAGCAAAGCGCATTGCCGCTCAGCTGAAACCTGAGCAGATACTTGCTTTCACCGCGACGCTTGACGGATACACCGCAAAGCGGCTTGAAGAACTGCTCTTTACAGAAAAACCGAGAATCATACGTGACAATACAGACAGGCCCAACATCTTCTACCACAGGGTGCGTTCCCTCTTTCCCCTTCAGGACTGCATCTCGATCCTGACACCGCCTGAAAGAAGACCTGCAGTCATCTTCGTTCGGTCACGCAGGAGGGCTGAGGAACTTACTGCCCTTCTCTCAGGATCCTTTTTAACTCTCTGTTACCACGCAGGGCTTCCTTCTGAAGAGAAGAGATCAAATGAAGACATCTTCTTCAGCTCAACAGAACATGTACTATGTGCAACCGTTGCCTACGGAATGGGTGTTAACGCATCTCACATCAGAACTGTAATCCACTACGACCTTCCTGAAAAAGCCAGTGATTTCTTTCAGGAATCAGGGCGAGCCGGTCGTGACGGAAAACCGGCAGAGTCATTCACTCTTCTCAGAAAAAGTGCAAAGGGACCTCTTTACAGTGTATTTGCCGATAAGGGATGCATCAGGAAAAGACTCTTATCAATGATGGGAAAAAATCCTGAGACAGAGTGCAGCGGCTGTGACGGATGTGAAGGAATCTTCACTCCTGCATGGGGTGAAGACATAATAATGAAACAGGTAAGGCGGATACCGCTGAGACACACGGAGCACTCTCTCTTAAGAAAACTATCAATGGTGAAGGATTTCAGAAACATCCAGCGTGCGGAACTCAGGGATGCAGTCAGGACCCTTAAAAGCGAAAAGCGGATAAAAAGCTTCATGGGACATCTTTATGCCGTACGTAAGATCGAGTAGACTAGGCACCTCACGGTGCTAGCCCCTCACGGATCCGGACGTG
>JBJEWN010000342.1:0-2217 GCA_051885075.1 Bullifex sp. | reverse complement strand
TATGTATAAAATATACATGATAAAACAGGAATTAATCAACCATTTAATTCATTTTTAACAATAAAAATGCACCCAAACATCTGAGGTGCGAATTAGTTGCATGTATAAAAATCAAGATATTCAGGATCATATGGAACAATAACCTGAAAAAAATATTTTTACAAATTGTTTCAGGCTGTGTTATCTGATATATCAGTTCAGAGCAGACTGACATTGGTTTATTTATCATGCTTGTCAAAGCTTTTTCAATCTGAATCTTGTTTTTAGTGTTATGATAATAACTATTTGATTATTTATTTTACATTTTGTTGCAAATAATACTGGTAATACATTTTTTTATGGTGTAAAGTGTCCGTTGAAAAGGATCTATTTATGGCAAACTTCGGAATATGGGGGCTTATTCCCCCGATCTTGACCATCACACTGGCGTTCATCACGAAGGACGTCGTCGTATCACTGTTTTTAGGTATCATCGTAGGTGCCCTCATCGTTGCAGGCGGTAATCCGTTTGCCGCCATCCTGAACCTCACCGATCTCATGGCAGATGTGCTCTCCGATGGCTGGAACATCAGAATCTTCCTCTTCTGTGCACTGCTTGGCGGACTTGTCGGAATGCTCAGCCGCACCGGAAGCGCACATGCTTTCGGCATGTGGGCCAGAAAGAAGCTCCACAGCCCGAAGACCAGCCTTCTTCTTGCATGGTTCTGCGGACTCATCATCTTCATTGATGACTACTTCAACTCACTTGCGGTAGGTACCGTAATGAGACCCATTGCCGATAAGAACAAGGTATCCAGGGCTAAACTTGCCTGGGTGCTTGACTCAACCGCGGCTCCGGTATGTATCCTTGTGCCCATTTCATCCTGGGTTATTACCGTCATGTCAATCGTAAAGGGAAGTGACGGTTTTGAGTCATTCGGCATAAGTGAATTCGCATTCTTCATCAAGGCCGTTCCCTACAACATCTATGCCATCCTGACACTCATCATGGTCCTGACCATCATCATCACGAACCGTGACTTCGGCCCAATGAAGAGAAGTCAGAGACTTGCTGAGGAAGGAAAACTTTTCAACCCCGCATTCGGTGATGCACCGGGTGAAGTTGAAATCGTCACAAGCGGCAGGGCTGGAAAGGCAAAGGTCATCGACATGCTCCTTCCCATCATCATCCTTATCGCTTCCGCACTCATCATGTTCCCCGTAACCACATATCTTGCCGCAATTGACGGTGAGTCCATCACAACGCTTGGTCAGGCAGCCGCAAGCATGACGCTCGGCGATGCATTCAACAACACCGATGCTTCAATGGCACTCTGGTATGCGGTAATAATCACGGTTGCATTCACATATGTGTACTACCTGCTCCGTGGTCTCTTTAAGATCAAGGAAGCGTCTGAAGCGCTCATCAACGGTATCAAGTCAATGGTACCTGCCCTCGTTATCCTCGTTATGGCATGGTCGATCGGCACGATCATCAAGTCATCCCCTGAGGACGGTGGCCTTGGACTTGCATCATTCCTCTCAGAGGTCGTGGTCGGAGGCGGTTTCCCGCTTGCACTTGTGCCTGCGATCGTTTTCATTCTTTCCGCACTCATTGCATTTGCAACAGGTACTTCCTGGGGCACATTCGCCATCATGATTCCCATCGTGATGCCGATCGCAGTCGGTCTTGCTTCCAGCAAGGGCCTTTCCGATGCGGCAAGCCTCAATGCAACACTCATCTGCGTAAGTGCCGTCCTCGGCGGTTCAGTCTTCGGTGACCATGCATCCCCGATCTCTGATACAACCATCCTTTCATCCACCGGTGCGGGATGTCCTCACCTTGAACATGTTGCCACACAGCTTCCGTATGCGGTTACCGTCGCAGTATGTTCATTCATCGGCTTCCTTATCGGAGGTTTCACGCTTTCACCCGTTGTAGCCTGGATCACGGCACTTGCATGCTTTGTCCTGGCTATGGTTTTCCTGCCTAAGGTACTGAAAGAAGAATAAGATTACCTCAATCATAAAAACGTGCACCATGGAAAGAAGATTTTCATGGTGCTTTTTGCTGTATGGGGTGGTAGAATCATTTAAAGAGGTGAAATAATGGATATTAAGAAAATAAAAGGCGTGATAAAGGAGTATGACTGGGGCAGTACCGATTTCCTGCCGTCCCTTTTCGGATATGAGGCAAACGGAAGACCTCAGGCTGAAGCCTGGTTCGGTACCCATCCA
>JBJEWN010000341.1:0-2219 GCA_051885075.1 Bullifex sp. | reverse complement strand
CTGACTCCGAGTTCCTCCTCAAGAGTGATGATCGGTGGCCATACTTCTGAAACAAGCTTCAGGTTCTCATCGACCGTAAGTCTCTGGTCGCGGCCGATGAAGGTAGTCACCATGTTCACGCCAAGCTTTGCAGAGGCCTTCACAAGTGCCTTGAGATGGCTGACGGCAGCCTCCCTTTTCGCTTCATCGCTGTCCAGAGGATTTGGATAGTACCCGAGGGATGAAATTTCAACGCCGCATTCAGATGCATATGACAGGATATGATTTGCATACTCATCATCCTCAAGCACACGCTCTGCGTCGATATGACTTACTCCCGCGTATCTGCGCTCAGCCTTTCCCTGAGGCCAGCAGGCAACCTCAACGCATTTAAAGCCCATATCGCGGGCAACATTCATCATCTCTTCATATGTCCAGCCATCCAGAATCGCGCTGAGAAAGCCAAGCTTCATACCTTTACCTCCTGAGGTTTATGAAACAAGCATGAAATATTAATGCAATATTTCTTTATTTATAATCATAAGACCGTTTTCAAAAGGGTGCAAGGAAAAAATTGTGTTTTTATAACTTCTTTAAATATAAAGATTAATACACATATATGAAAATATTGCACAAAATGAAATATTAATGAAATATTTCTGAAATATATAATCCATTTCAGAAATATCTTGATTTATCAGCAAACTCAATGCTATCATCGATACAATAAAGGAAGGCATTATGGCACGGACATCCATACCTGTTACAAAGATTGCCCAGGACCTGGGCATATCACCTGCAACGGT
Organism: Bullifex sp.; assembly: GCA_051885075.1. Classification (GTDB taxonomy): domain Bacteria; phylum Spirochaetota; class Spirochaetia; order Sphaerochaetales; family Sphaerochaetaceae; genus Bullifex. Next base: position 1,434 of record JBJEWN010000341.1, on the reverse strand, counting down.
TTCCAGGGTACTGAACCACCCGGAACTCGTACTTCCGGAAACCAGACTCAGAATAGAATCAGCACTGAAAAATGCCGGCTATGATCCTGAAGCCATCATGCAGGAAAAAAATCTTTCATCAAAGAAAGTAATCATGGTTGTGCTTCCGACAATCGAGAACCCTTTCTACAACAATATCCTCAAAGGTATCAGGACATCTGTGAACTCCCATGGGTTTGATGTTGTCATATATACAGGAAACATAACTGAGACAAGTCTAAGCAGGTTCCTTTCCGTTGCCAGAATGGCAAGTACAGGCGGCATCATCTGTCTTGGAAGGAAGATGGAAGCGGAGGTTGCCGACACGATCGATGATGAAATTCCATTGGTTCAGTGCTGCGAATACAACAATAAGGCAAAGTCAGTGTACGTCAGCATCAATGACTTTCTGGCCGCGAAAAACGCAGTGGAGCACATGCTCAATCTGGGATACAGAAGGATAGCATTCATTAACGGTCCCATTGCCTACAACTATGCCCAGGAGCGGCTGAGAGGCTTTGAAGCCGCCCTGGAAGGAAGGGATGTGACTGTTCCGCAGAACTGGAAGATCTCCCTTCCCGAAGTCTCATACAGCCTTGGTTTTTCGGCTGCATCACAGCTTCTGGGAACAGAGGATAAACCGGAAGCCATTTTCTGTGCCGCCGATGTCTTTGCACTCTCTGTCATAAAGGCAGCGCACAGGTACAGGCTGAATGTCCCGAACGACCTTGGTGTGGTTGGTTTTGACAACATTGAAGTGGCATCCATCGCCGTACCCGGACTCACTACCGTGAACCAGCCGGCATATCAGATCGGCTTTACCGCCGGAGAGACTATGTATGAACGGATCCGTGATCCCGAGTCCAGACCACGCTCAATTCTGCTTGATACCGAGCTTATTTCAAGGGATTCAATAATACCTTTAAGAAGAAAGGAGTGATATTGCTGATTTTTCCTTAGGTGTTTTCTCCATTAGCATATATAATGGTGAAAAAAAAAGGGAGTCCCATATGTCATTATACACAAAAACAACCGTAACGGATGAAAACAGATCAGCTCTTCATGATGCACTTTCCCTCACGGGTGCCGATATCAGCATCAGCTATCTGCCCGCTGCGGCAATGGCACCGCTCATTCCTCACACCAAAGGCTTTGAGGAAATATTCACAGTCCTCAGCGGCAGGGGCTTCATCATCGTGGACAACAGGGAAAAGGTTGAACTGTCAGTCGGTGACTGGATCAGGATCGAGCCAAGGGCCATGAGACAGTTCTGTGCGTCAAGATACTCCGATGTCAGATACCTCAGGATAAAGGTAAAGGAAAGCTCTCTTAGACAGAAAGACGCAGAGTGACACCCTGCATGCAGCGGCAATAAACTAACCTCTGTTTATCGGAATCCAGATACCGCACTCATAG
>JBJEWN010000340.1:0-2226 GCA_051885075.1 Bullifex sp. | reverse complement strand
CTCGGATCGATTCCCCTTGCGCTTTCAGTCGTTAAACTGAGTCCGGGGGCAGTGCAGGATTTCATCACTCTTTCCGTTATTCTTTCGATTTACATTGTGGGATGTTCCTTCAACTCCGTCGTGATAAACGGACTTTTCACTTCAGGCGGGGATACGCTTTTTGATGTTTATTCCCTGGCAGTCACGATGTGGGGTGTTGCGGTCCCGCTGGCCGCGGCAGGAACATTCCTGCTTTCGTGGCCTGTGGGAGTTGTGTATTTCTGTACGTGTCTTGATGAAGTGGGTAAGATCCCATGGACCTTTCACCACTACAGGAAGTACAGGTGGGTCCGGGATCTTACCAGAGAGGTCAGCTGAGTCCGTACTCCTGCTGGAAGGAGCGGTAGTTTTCCTCGAAGTTGTGGGTATGATGATCCTTGATGTCGTTGGTGTAGGTGTGGATACCGAGCACTCCTCCCTGCATCTCGATCATTGTGGCGGCGATGTTTGAACAGTGGTCAGATACCCTTTCAAAGTCGCCGATGAGGTCATTGTAGATGTAACCGTTCAACAGCGTGCATTCACCTGCGGAAAGACGGGCAATGTGGTTTGCCTTCATCGTGCTGCAGAGTCCGTCTATCACTTCTTCAAGGGGCTCGACGCGGTATGCAAGCTCGATGTCATCGTCATTGAAGGACTCGACGATCATGCCGACGATGTGAAGAAGGGCTTTGCACATGTTTCTCATTTCCCTTCCTGCTTCGGTCGTGAATGTTACGTTCTTTTCCTTTATCTCACGGGCACTCTGGGCAATGTTGAGTGCATGGTCACTTATTCTCTCATAGTCGGTTAAGGTATGGAGGTATTTGGTAACCGATCTGTTGAGGTCGGAAGGAAGTTCATGCCCCGTGATCTTGGTAAGATATGTTCCTATCTTATCTTCATAGCGGTCGATGACGCCTTCGATCCTCTCAACCTCGGCAAAGCCTTCCTCACTGTAACCTATGATCAGCTGGTCAAGGGCATCAGTTATGTTCTTAAGTGCAAGTTCACCCATCCTGTTGATCGCGATCCTGCTGTTTTCAACCGCAAGGGGCGGGTAGGAAAGGAATCTTTCCTCAAGGCGCTCGATGTCATCGAGTTCCTTATCCTGCTGCTTGGGTACATCCTTGATGATAAGTGACACTAGCTGCTCGATTATGTTCATGAGGGGCATGAGCATTATTATGACTGCAATCCTGAACACTGTGTTGAGAAACGCGATGTTCACGCTTCTCATCGTTACCTGCATGAAGGGAAGGTCGATGAAAGCAGATACCGTATAAAAGACTGCCGAGAAGAGGGCAACACCGAGTACGTCGATGACGAGGTAAGATACTGCAGTTCTCTTACCGTCAACGGAGGCTCCGAATGCGGAGAGGAGAACCGGGACAGCCGCTCCGATCGCGATACCCATCACGATGGGAAGCGCGACTTCAAATGTGATGGCTCCGGTGGAGGAGAGTGCCTGCAGAATACCGATCGCGGCTGATGCACTCTGGATTACGGTTGTAAAGAGCATTCCAATGAGAATGCCCAGAATCGGATTGGTGAACTGGGTGAGAAGGTTTATGAAGACTGGTGAATTCCTGAGTCCTGATACTGAGGAGCTCATGCTCTTCATTCCGAACATAAGGATTGAAAAACCCATAAGGATGTCGCCTATATACTGATTGGAACGTTTTTTTGAAATCATCCTTAAAAGGATTCCTGCAATTGCGGCCATTGCGGAGAGGGACTCCGTGGAAAGAAGGTCGAATATTCCGCCGCCTCCGCCTCCGATGTCTGAAAGCGATATGATCCAGCCGGTAACGCTGGTGCCTATTATGGCACCCATGATGATCGAGATGGCCTGTTTCATCTTCATCATCCCTGAGTTGACAAAACCGACAACCATGACTGATGTGGCTGATGAAGACTGGATCACGGCCGTGACCCCTGTTCCCAGCAGTATGCCCTTAAGCGGAGTTCCCGAGAGTCTGTACAGTATGACTTCGAGCTTGTTACCTGCTACCATCTTCAGCGCGTCTCCCATCAATGACATGCCGAAAAGGAAGAGTGCAACGCCTCCGAAAAGGGTGAGTGCATCAACAAGATCCATGATTTCCTCACTTTTTCGTTATACTTCATGGATCAGTGTAAAATAAAAGTAAAAAAATTGTAACGTTTATGTAAAAGGTGATTGGAAAAAAGTCAGCTTTCCGCTTC
>JBJEWN010000339.1:0-2229 GCA_051885075.1 Bullifex sp. | reverse complement strand
TTCAAATAAGGGGTTGTATATTGCACAAGCTTATAGTGGCATGCCTGAATCACACAGAATGGTTCAATTATTAAAAAGAGGTTACGACTCAGAGACAGTCAAAGGATTGATTGCGTTCAGATCTGAGACAACTGATAATGAGTCAACTGATCACTTGATAATTGCTGATTTCAGTAAACTGAATGATCATTCCCTGTCAATGAAGTTTACTGCTACCATTTCACCTGATGAAACCAACATGAAACTGAAAGCTGAAAATGCAAAGTTCGCATATGCATCCCTTGATGGAAGATACTTTACCAACGAAAGCCTTGTCACTGCGGAAAACCTGATTGATTTTATCGTATATGATCTGAGCCCATGAAAAAACCGATCAGAAAAATGATGATCTCAGCCATGATTGATGTCATGGCTGTTCTTTTTATCCGAACTAAGTTACACAAGAACAACACTGTTAGCCTTAACTACTTATGTTAGAACAATATAATCTTTTCATAAACTCTTGACTGCTGCATTCCTGCGGCATATTATCTGTTTCTATGAAAAATGATTTAACAAGACAGAAGGTCATAAGAAGGGTCGGCCTCACCGGGATCGTGGCCAACCTTTCCTTCTCGCTTCTTAAATTCATCGCCGGTACGATCACGGGAAGTGTCGCAATCACCAACGACGCCATCAACAACCTTTCAGACTCAATGTCTGCAGTCATAACACTCCTGGGTTACAGGATGGGAAAGATGAAGCCTACCAGGAAACATCCGCTCGGATACGGCAGGACTGAGTATCTCTCCGCAATGATCATTTCCATCATCATTCTCATTGCAGGCTATAACTGTCTCATGTCTTCAATTGACAAGCTGAAACATTCTGAAACTATTACACTGGCTCCCATCGCTGTTGTCATACTTCTCCTTTCGATCATCACAAAGATCGGTCTCAGCATCCTCAACACAACACAGGGTAAGAAAGTTGACAGTGAAGCACTGAAGGCAACCGGAAAGGATGCCCTTTCCGATGTGCTTGTAACATCCCTTACACTCATCTCGCTCTTTGCATCAAAGTACACATCATTCCCTGTCGATGGTGTCATGGGAATTGTGGTATCATGTTTCATTTTCTATGCCGGCATTTCATCATTCCTTGAAACGAACTCCGCTCTTATGGGAGAACGTCCCGATAAGGAAACAGTTGACAGGATCAGGGAGATAATAAGAAAGCATCCGCCACTTAAAGGTGGATATGACATCATGCTCCACTCCTACGGACCTGAAAGATGCATGGGTACATGTAACGTTGAAGTTCCTACAAGAGCACATGCAGAGAACATCTTTGATGCAATGACTGATGCGGCAAAGGAAATTGATGATGAACTCGGTATCTACTTCACCTTCGGTCTCTTTGCGGTAAATGACTTCAGGGAAGATGTAAGGGAACTCAAGAAAGACATACTTGAATACCTGAAGGAAAAAACAACTCATGTTCTTTCCCTCCATGCATTCCACGTTCATCTGGAGTCCAATCTGGTCCACTTCGACGTCGTTGTTGACTTCAAGGTATCAAACTACGGAGCTTACAAGGAAGAACTTCTGAAGCTCTTAAACGAAAAATGGCCAAACTATACCTTTGAATTCACAATAGACCCTGAGTATGACTGAGATGGTAATCAGAAACAGAGAGAAGACATAGTAATAAATTTGTAATAGCCATACCGGCAGGAAATATAAGGCATTTACCGTTGACTCTCAGGTTAATTCTAAGTAGACTAAGTAAATGAAAGGCACTGCCGATAGACGGTGGTTACCTCAGAAAAAAATTGGTTAGTTAATCCCGCTTCTTCTTTGGACTGGAATGGCGGGATTGCTTGATGGCTGAGAACAGCTCCAACACAGACGTGCAGAATTTCATGGCCCACAGGATTATCTCCAGGACAATAAGTCTATCACCTCCTCTCATCCGAAGGATTTGAGGAAGCCATGGCCCATCATCGGATGTAAACTTCTGAGCTAACCAATGCCGCCTACCGAATAATGGCAGTGCCTGAATGAACTATACCACGAAATGTAATATGAAGCATAGAATTACGTGATTTTTACTTCCGTATTACTGCCAATCCCATTATTTTTCATTTTACATATTGATGTATCTCATGTTATACTTCGATTAGTTTTCGGAAAACAATCGATGAAGATAGCAGTAAAACTGACAGTGATAAATGATGATAAGTTCTTC
>JBJEWN010000338.1:0-2231 GCA_051885075.1 Bullifex sp. | reverse complement strand
AGGTAATCGTATCCATTTTTATCTATAAGCTCTTTCAGTCTTTTTATAATTCGTTCAGGATCATTCATCTTCTTCACCTATATCAGTTTCAAGGAATTCCAGCACTTCCTCATATGTCTTATCGCTCTTAAGAATCGCCTTCACAAGTTCATCTCTTCTTAAAGCATCCCGTTTATCTAACAGGTCACTGAGCTTTGCAAGAGCCTCATCATACTGTTTCTTTGCCTTGCTCACCTGTTGCTGCGCCTTTTCTATCTTTACCTCTAACGCATCTATCGATGTCATTCTCGCCATATCTTTATCCTCCATCATGTACCTGTTTCAAGACATCTGCTTATTTCCTGCGCTCTGTATTTTACATTTGCATCAGTAAGTCCAAACGCCTTAAGTATCGTCTTTTGTTTCGCTGTAATCGCATGGTCAAACCGATATACCCCGTCAAGCTGACGGGACATCTCAATCTTATCAAGCTCCCTGATGGCGGCAGGAACGGTCATATAGTTCGGCTTATTAGGCATTTCCTTCATCTCATCCTTGAGATAGTTATACATCCGGTTTCTTATTATCAGTGCTACAAATTCTATGAAGATCTTTGACGTGGCCGATTCATCAGATCCTACCCTCAGACAATGATTCCCTAAAAATGTCTTGTCTGATAAGAACAGCTTTTCAGATGTGTCTCTCCCTTTATATATTTCAAGTGCTTCCTTTGCTGTCATCTTCTCAGACGTGACAATGACAAAGTATCCACACAGCTTAAGTTCCAGTTCTATCACTGCCATCTTTTCTTCAAAAAACACGAACTTCCTGGATGGCGTACTGACATCATTACCGCCCTTTTTGCCACCATTTCTTTTTGCATTCTCATCATAGTGGAGTTCAAAATAAGTCTCCATACCTGGTCCGAACTCCCTGAACTGATTTATATGGCTGTTCAAGAATGCTGTCAGCTGGTTTATCTTCTTTTCGACACCTGCACGCTCATCTGCCTCCAATGCGGAGCTGTGATACAGGTGAATATATCTTGGCTTCTTATCAGTGCCAAAAAGCTTCTTCTCTATGGTCTTGCCATACACCTGATAGGACGGTATGTTACAGGATCTGCTCGTTTCAAATGAGCCCTTGTTCTCAAGCACCCATTTCTGTACCAGATCAGCCTTGCCCTTAAGCATCATAACAAAGCTGTAACCGCTATCCTCCAGATGATAAATGTTATCCTTGCTGAAATAACCACGGTCAAGCACAAATCCTATCTTCTTATAACCATATCCCTTTGCCTTTTCAACAGTGCATTGGAACTGTGACATGTCATTAATGCTTCCGGGATATATCTCGTAAAATAGCGGTTCTCTGTTTTTTGTATCATAAGCAATGGCATAGTTGAAAATATCAGTTTCTACATTCTCTTTCGAATGTCCCACCTCTACTATCCTAAGATCTCCTGCCTCACATATTTTCGATGTGGAATCATATGAAAAGTATATCCTCTCCCTATGGTTTCTCTCAGAATTCCAGTCATTTTGAAACATAACGCTGGTGTTCTCATCCATAGTGTTCAGAAACTCACTCACTTTGGAGTCGCTGTATATCTTCATCCCTTCCGAGAATAGTGGATGACTGTATGCATAGGCCGGATAATGCTGCGCCCGGTTGTCTTCTTCGATAATGGAATAGGCAGCAAGATCCAGAAACAGTCCCACATCCTTAGCAGGCAGATATCTCCCCAGGATCTCCTGGAGTTTATAGTCATCAACAATCTTCCGGATGACGACCCATGTCCCTATCCTAAGTCCACAGCTCCTTGAAGATCTGTCTCTTTCTTCGGGCATTTCTGCATCTGGAAAAAACCTCCTGAAGTTCTCATTTGGATACATGAACTGCTTATCAGCACCAGACAATTTGCCAATTGTTTTCCTTTTTACCGATGTGTACTGCTTTTCCTTTACATATATACGTTCGCATTCAAACTCGACATATGTTGTATTTCCTTTGGTACGAAATGTAATCTTACCTTTCGCTTCAGGAACCCTCACCACAGCATCCAGATACATGTGATACCTCCTACTAAATATTTAGTCGTAATTCCAACTAAATATATTGTATCACAACAAGCCTAACAAAGCAAGTGAAAACAGGCTGAAAGCCGCTATTTTACTGGTTTTTTCCTCCTTTTGAATTCCATTTTTTTGAGTAGAAATAGTTTTAGTCGGAATTTCTCAGGAAAGTAAGGA
>JBJEWN010000337.1:0-9182 GCA_051885075.1 Bullifex sp. | reverse complement strand
TCTCTCCGGAAACGGGCTGGATTTACTCAGCTTTCCTTCCCGATGACCAGAATGCGTTTGATAAGGTTTCATCGATATCAAGGGAATTCATGATCACCGTGCTCCTTATCACGATTGTATGCCTTGTTATGATAATGCTGACTCAGGAGCTTCTGTACGCACCCATCCAGAACCTCGGGAACAAGGTCAGGACCGTGCTTCCTGAGGATGAGGGAACCAAGAATGAATTTTCCGGTATATCAAAGGCACTGGACATACTTTCCACGAAGAACAACACACTGGAATCAGCACTTGCCACAAACATGACCGATATCAAGAATTCAAGGATCTACAGACTGCTTAATGGTGCCTATCAGAGTACCTCCGATTTCAATACGGATAATATCGATCTGGGACTTCCGCTGAAATACGGTTCCGTAACCGTCCTCATTGCCCTGGTGAAGGCCCAGAAGAGTGACCTGGCCGAATACTGTGAATCTGAAAAGAGAAGACTCCGTGAGCTTTATCTATTTTATTACTGCATGGAAGTTGCGGCAAATGACAGGATAGTATTCATCATCAACCATGAGAACAGGTATGAACCGCAGGCTCTTGCAGAGGAACTGATGTCCCATGCAAAGATGAGCGGGATGGTTTTCACGATAGGAATCGGTTCAACGACCGATGATCTATCCAAAGTTGGACAGTCATACATCGAAGCATCCGGTGCCCTTGATCTCAGGTACGTGAAAGGCAGCGGCAGGATCATCAGATCCAGTGAGATATCAGGGATCGATGCCAGTGCACTTTATCCGAAAGGAGAAATGACCGCACTGTCAAATGCCCTGTCCGCTGACAACATAGACAGCAGCCTGCAGGCAATGGACAGGATAATGGCACTGGTTCAGGGCGGAGAGCTTCCTGTATATCTGGTCAGATGCATCGTGTCCGACATGTTCACTCTGATCAACAGGACTTTTTCCGTTTCCGATGACACCACACCCGTGTCCATTCAGCTTTCAAAAGCCGATGACATTCAGGATGTCATGACCATTGCGGAAAAGTGGAAGGGACGGCTCAGGGATGTCATGTCTTCAAGGCAGAAATCCGAATCATCAATGAAGGAAATCAGGCAGTACATCGATGACAACTGTCTCAGGCCCGATTTCTCTGCCTATGAGACCGCTGACCGTTTCGGCATGACACTGCCGAACCTCAGCAGGCTTTTCAAGGAGTACTCCGGACAGAATCTCATAGACTACACGACGGCCATCAGGATGGAAACAGCAAAGGATCTTCTTTCCTCCACAGGTCTCTCTGTTTCCGAAATTGCGGAAAAAGTCGGATATTACAATCTTTCAAGCTTTACCAGAAGATTCAAACAGAGCACGGGAATCAGTCCTACCGAGTTCAGATCTCTCAATAATATAACAAATTAATGCTATTAAAAATTTACCAACCAAAATGGTAGGGTATTTTCATAAAAACCTATTGCACAGAATCTTACAATATGATATTAAAATAACATCCGTGTTATTTTAAGGAGGATTCTGCCATGTTCATAGTTAACCGTACATGCACCTCCAAACCATGCCCTTTGGGGCTATAGTTAATAATTCAAGCTTTTAAGAACACAGTTTTTCAGGCAATGGGGCCAGCTTAATGACTGGCTGTAAATATCGTATTCAAACATTTCCAAAGGAGAAAGAGAAATGAAAAAACTACTCACAGTACTCTTGGTCGTATCACTCGCTCTTACAGGCGTATTTGCCGCAGGTGCGGCAGAGACAGCCGCTGCGGAAGAACCTGCAGTCGTGACAGGAGCCCTTGACAAGGCTGCTTTCGATGCACTCGTTTCATCAGGCATAAAGGCAAGTGATGCCGAGATCGCCGCAAGCGCATGGGCATCCTCAGTCAAGAAAGCAGGTGTACTCAGGGTCGGCGGAACAAGAACATCCTACCTCTTCAGCCAGCTTGATGAGACTGACAACGGACTTCGCGGTTTTGATGCAGGCCTTTACCAGCTGCTTGCAGGTTACATCCTCGGAGATTCTTCCGCTTACGAGCTCACTCAGGTAAACTCCTCAACACGTGAATCCGTTCTCCAGAGTGATCAGGTGGATGTCGTTTTCGCAACATACTCCATCACTGACAAGAGAAAGGAACTCATCTCCTTCGCAGGTCCCTACTACACATCAAAACAGGCAATCCTCGTGAAGTATGCAAACAGGACCATCGGCGGTATCGATGACCTTGCAGGCAAGATCGTTGCAACCCAGGCCGGTTCAACAGGTCCTTCCATCCTTGCCCAGTATGCACCCAAGGCAACTGTTCAGGAGTTTAAGACCGACCAGGAGGCAAGAGCCGCCCTTGAGCAGGGAAGAGTCGATGCATATGTGACCGACTACACACTCCTCCTCAACTCCATCGTAAAGAACCCCGGCGTCTACAAGGTCGCAGGTGATGTCTTCGGACCCGAAGATAACTACGGTGCAGGTCTTCCCCTCGGTTCTGACGGTGTTGCATTCGTGAACGCCTTCTTCCAGAAGCTCATCGACAACGGCACATGGACTTCCCTCTGGAAGATCACACTCGGAGACAGGACAGGAATCGAAGAGGTTCCAAACCTTCCCGTCATCGCAGAATAATTACCTTATTAAACAGGGCTGAAGATCTCTTCAGCCCTTAAGGGGGCTTACATATGGGAATAACAGAACTGCTCAGGGAGTGGGGAACGCAGTATCTGACCGCGCTCATCACAACCTGGGAACTGACCGCAATCTCCTTCATAGGAGCATTCATACTAGGCATCATCGTCACGGTCATGAGACTGTGCCCGATAAAACCTCTATCGGGTCTTGGAAACTTCTACATACAGATCTTCCGCAACATTCCGGGAGCTGCCCTCCTGATACTCCTTGTGTATGCGCTTCCCTATCTGAACATACTCTTTTCCTATAAGACATGTGTTCTCATAGCCACCACGCTCATCCCTGCAGCATTTGCTTCCGAGTACCTTATGAGCGGCGTCAACACGATTTCTGTCGGCCAGATAGAGGCGGCAAGAAGCCTCGGCATGACATTCTTCAGAATCATAAGGAAGATCGTTGTGCCTCAGGCACTCAGATCTTCGGTGCTGCAGCTTACAAACCTGCTCGTCGCAACGATGCTCACCACGGCCCTTGCCTCCCAGGTTCCCATGAACCCTTATGAGCTTACCGGACTTGTATCACACATAAACACCCATGCACCGGGCGGTGTCACCGCCTTCTTCATATCCGCTGTCTTCTACTGCCTTACGGCAGTCGTAATCGGACAGATCGGAAGCAGAATCGATAAGAAAGTGAGGATCAGGAGATGACACTTAAAGAAGCACTCTACGAAGCTCCCGGTCCGAAAACCCGGAGAAACATAAGAATCGCGACGGCCTTTTCCGTCATATTCATAATCATACTCATTGCCCTGATGCTAAGGCAGTTCTACGTCTCGGGGCAGTTCGCACCGCGCTACTGGTCATTCTTCGGCAGGATGACCACCTGGAAGTTCTTCTTCGCAGGTCTCCTCGGAACGGTGAAAGCGGCACTTATGGCTGCCGTCATCACCTTCTGTCTGGGCTTTCTTATGATGGCGGGACGAATTTCCCACAGCAGGATACTCAACGCAGTGGCAGCCGCACTGGTTGAGTTCACACGCGGAGTCCCCACCCTGCTCTTCATCTACTTCTTCTTCCTTGTCGTACCTCAGACGGGAATAAAGCTTTCCGCTTTCTGGAAGGTAACCCTCCCGGTTGCGATCTCGGCATCAGGAATGGTTGCAGAAGTACTGAGGGGAGGAGTCAATGCCGTCCCGAAAGGCCAGAGGGAAGCGGCCCTGACACTGGGAATGGGACATGTAAGGACTTTCATCAAGATCATATTCCCTCAGGCATTCAGATACGTAATCCCTGCCCTGATCTCTGAAATAGTAATCGTCCTCAAGGACACGACGTTTGCGTACGTCGTCAGCTACAACGACCTGATGCAGAACGCAAGCGTACTCATATCCAACTACGATGCACTGCTCTCGGTTTATCTTGTGGTTGCAGTGATTTACATTGTGATAAACTACCTGCTCAATAAGCTTTCGGTTAAGCTTGCCTCGAAGCAGCAGAGGAGAAAATAAAATGGAAAGACCGGTAATTGAACTTAAGAACATCAACAAACACTTCGGAGAGCTTCACGTCCTGAAGGACGTAAGTCTTTCAGTCATGAAGGGAGAGGTCGTTGCCATCATCGGTCCTTCAGGTTCCGGTAAATCAACCCTCTGCAGGACGATAAACAGACTTGAGTCCATTGACTCCGGAACGATTCTCATCGACGGAGAGGAGATTCCGGAAGAAGGAAAGAAGCTGGCAGAACTGCGCAGTCAGGTAGGCATGGTATTCCAGTCCTTCAACCTCTTTCCCCACATGTCAATCCTGGACAACGTCACACTGGCTCCCGTTGACGTGCTTAAAGTCCCCAAGGCAAAGGCCCGGGAAGAAGCACTTGAACTCTTAAGAAGGGTCGGCGTGCAGGATCAGGCAAAGAAGGTCCCATCACAGCTTTCAGGCGGACAGCAGCAGAGGGTTGCGATCGCGCGCTCACTTGCAATGCATCCCAAGGCAATTCTCTTTGACGAGCCCACAAGCGCACTGGATCCCGAGATGATCGGGGAGGTACTCTCGGTAATAAAGGAGCTGGCGAATGAGGGAATGACCATGGTCATCGTCACCCATGAAATGGGCTTTGCCCGTGAGGTTTCCGACAGGATAATCTTCATGGAGTCAGGATCCATCCTGGCTGATCAGGATCCCGAAACCTTCTTCACGAAGCAGGACAACCCCAGAATCCAGTCCTTCATCAGCAAGATTTCAAAGTGAGACACACCGCCGCATACGGAAGCAACCTGAATATGGACCACATGAGGTCCATCTGCCCGGATGCGGTCTTTGTTTCGGTATCATGGCTTTCCGGATACCGCCCCGTCTTCAGGGGTAAGTTCCTTACCCTTGAGAAAGCGGAAGGATACACCGTTCCGGTCGGTATCTGGAGGATAAGCGAACGTGACGAGGCAGCCCTCGATGTCTGGGAAAACTACCCTGAGGAATATTATAAAGAATATATTTCTCCGGACTGCTTCGTCTATCTGATGCATGAGCACATTCCATATGAGCTTCCCGATGACGATTACCTTGCAATGTGCATGCAGGGCTACGGGGATGCAGGCTTTGACACGGCAATCCTCATGGACGCTTATTCTTACACCGAAAAGAAGATTATGTGTGATACACTGAACACATGAAGAAACTGTTCACTGTAATCCTCGCAGCAATAATCCTTGTTTCATGTGCCTCTGTGAAGACGCCTGAGGTTCATGAGATACACACTACCCTTCAGCAGGAGTTCCTTTCCGGCCCATACGAAATGGCCACGATTTACGCAAAGGGAACTGCCGAGCTCAGCAGGCCCGAGCCTGTCATAATAGGATACGGCAAAGACGTTATCATCATTTCCGGACAGGAATACCCGGTCACCGACGGGAATGCCGCTGTCTACAACCTTAAAACAGGTGAAAGCTATATTTACGATGACATTACCTTCCGGATTTCTGAAGAAGCTCCCAGGAACCTTTACATCGACGGTGTCACGAATGTCCGTGATGCAGGCGGATGGATGACTGCTTCCGGAAAGAGGACGAAGCAGGGAATACTGTACCGCTCCGCACGGCTTGACGACATAACGGAAGAAGGAAAGGCAGAGTTACGCAGACTCGGGATAAAAACCGAAGCTGACCTCAGGGAGGACGGAACAGACCCCGGAGTGCTCTCGTATGTGAACATCCCGATGAAAGCGGGAGGCGGTTATCTCGTGAACAACATCCCTTACCTTCCCGTTTTCTTTGAGCTCATCACAGATGAGACGAAGCTTCCGCTGATCTATCACTGCTCGATCGGGACGGACAGGACCGGTATGGTAACCTTCCTGATCAATGCCCTGCTCGGCGTAGGAGAGGAGGACCTTTACCGTGATTACCTTTTCTCCAATTTCGCCATGATTGAGGGCATGAGAAGGGCACGCACCATCGATGAGTACATTGCCTATATGGACCGTTTTGAAGGAGAGACCCTTTCTGAAAGAACGGAGAACTTCCTCATCTCGGTCGGTGTGGACGAAGCTGACATCACGGCGCTTAAGTGTTTAATGCTTGAGTGATGACGGACCATTCACTCACCAGACGATCCAGGGAAAAGGATGCGTTCGCAGGTGATGTGGACGGAAGCGGAGTTACGGGGATGGCAATGTCCCCGTCATGCTTCAGATACAGCTGATAAGCCTTTCCTCCGTTGGTGAAGATATGACTTATCGGGGCATTTGACGTGATGAGAGAAAGGTCGTTGGGAACCACATCCCTTATCGACTGGTCACCGGAACCTTCTATCGTGCAGGAGCCGATGACATCCCAGAGAGCGATGTCATGGGAGAGGATGAAATTCCTTCTTTCATCAATCGAGGGAAGCGGTAAGCCGAAGAGTCTCTCCATCACGGGCCAGAACCTGTTCATCTTATGACCATAGAAGAAGTTCACTTCCCTGCTCTTCACGGAAGGAAACGAACCGAGTATCAGGATTTTTGAATGCTCGGTGAATAAGGGCCCTATCGTGTGTATCTGTGCTTCTCTTTCCATGGGAACATTATCTTCGCTTCCCGATGGTATTGCCACCCTTTTCGGTGATGGCTATCATCATTTTCATGATAAGAAGCGCTAACATTGATGATGCTCCCGCGATCAGGGAAATCTATAAGCCATACGTGGAAGATACGGCCATTACCTTTGAGTATGACGTACCATCCAGGGAGGAATTCGTTAAGAGGATTGAAAAGACCCTTTCCTTTTATCCGTATCTTGTTTACGAGGAGGACGGAGTCATCCTAGGTTATGCATATGCATCTCCCTTTAAGGAGAGGGCAGCATACGACTGGGCAGTCGAAACCTCAATTTATGTTAAAAAGGGAATCACGAAGAGAGGTATAGGAAGAATCCTGCATGATTCACTGAAGACAGAGCTTGAGAGGATGGGAATACTATCAATGTATGCATGCATTGCAGCTCCTTCAGGAGAGGATGAGCATCTTGATGACAACAGCATAGGTTTCCACTCCCATCTTGGATACACTCTATGCGGAAGATTTTCAAAGTGCGGGTATAAATTCGGTAAGTGGTACGACATGGTCTGGATGGAGCTTTTCATAGGCGAGCATGGAAATGATGTAAGTAAACCGCTTGCATGGAAAAGAATTGAATAAACAGTGACTAAATATTAATATAATGCACTATGAGCAAATATCCTTTTTCAGAAATAGAGAAAAAATGGCAGGCATACTGGGATGAGAACAAAACCTTCCGCGTGACGGAAGACCCGGCTGTCTCCAAAGATAAGAGAAGATATGTACTGGATATGTTCCCATATCCATCAGGTGCCGGACTCCATGTCGGACACCCGGAAGGTTATACCGCTACCGATATCTACTGCAGATATCTCAGAATGAACGGTTACAACGTGCTCCATCCGATCGGCTTCGACTCCTTCGGACTTCCCGCTGAGAACTATGCGATCAAGACGGGCACGCACCCCTATGAGACGACGACAAAGAACATAAACAACTTCCGCCGCCAGATCAAATCCCTTGGTTTCTGCTATGACT
Source organism: Bullifex sp. (assembly GCA_051885075.1). GTDB lineage: Bacteria > Spirochaetota > Spirochaetia > Sphaerochaetales > Sphaerochaetaceae > Bullifex. Next base: position 1,479 of record JBJEWN010000337.1, on the reverse strand, counting down.
GGGACAGGGAGATCAGCACCTGTGACGAGGACTATTATCACTGGACACAGTGGATCTTCGAGCAGCTCTACAAAAAGGGTCTTGCCTATGAAGCAAATACCCCTATCAACTGGTGCCCGAGCTGTAAGACCGGTCTTGCCAATGAGGAAGTCAAGGAAGGTCACTGCGACCGCTGCGGTGCAAAGGTTGAGAAGAAGAACATCAGACAGTGGATCCTTAAGATCACTGCATATGCGGATAAGCTCCTTGAGGATCTGGACACCCTTGACTGGCCGGAAAGCGTCAAGGCAATGCAGCGCAACTGGATCGGAAGAAGTGAGGGTGCGGCAGTTTTCTTCCAGCTCGAGAAGTTCGATGAGAAGCTTGAAGTTTACACGACACGCTGTGACACGCTCTTCGGTGCAACTTACATGGTAATCGCACCGGAACATCCGCTTGTTGAAAAACTCACAACTCCCGAACAGAAGGAAGCGGTAGCTGCATATCTCGATGCAACCAAGCATAAGTCAGATCTTGAAAGAACCGACCTTGCAAAGGACAAGACAGGTGTATTCTCAGGCTCCTATGCGATCAATCCGGTAAACGGAAAGAAGATTCCCATCTGGATCGCAGACTACGTACTCATCAGCTACGGTACCGGTGCCATCATGGCAGTTCCCGCACACGATGACAGGGACTGGGAGTTCGCAAAGAAGTTCGGCCTTCCCATCATCGAGGTTCTCAAGAGCAAGGTTGATGTGCAGGAGCAGGCGTGGACTGAGGATGGTGAGCACGTCAATTCCGAGTGGCTCAACGGTCTTAACAAGTCAGATGCAATTGCAAAGATGCTCGAGTTCCTCGAGAAGAACGGATACGGCCATAAGGCAGTCAACTACAAACTCCGTGACTGGGTATTCTCACGCCAGAGATACTGGGGCGAACCCATTCCCCTCGTGCACTGTCCTGAATGCGGTACCGTCCTCGTACCCGAGGAAGAGCTTCCGCTCACCCTCCCCGAGGTTGATAAGTACGAACCCTCAGGCACAGGCGAATCCCCGCTCGTGAACGTTGAGTCCTGGGTTAACTGCAAGTGTCCCAAGTGCGGCGGTCCCGCAAAGAGGGAAACCAACACAATGCCTCAGTGGGCAGGTTCTTGCTGGTACTACCTCCGCTATATCGATCCCAAGAATGAAAAAGCATTCATCGATCCTGAAAAGGAAAAGTACTGGATGCCTGTTGACCTCTACATCGGAGGTGCCGAGCACGCGGTTCTCCACCTTCTCTATGCAAGATTCTGGCACAAGGTCCTCTATGATCTCGGACTTGTTTCCACAAAGGAACCGTTCCAGAAGCTTGTTAACCAGGGCATGATCACATCATTTGCATACCAGAAGCCCAATAAGTCTCTGGTACCTACTGACATGGTGGAGGAAAGGGATGGTAAGTACTTCGATAAGGAAACAGGCGAGGAGCTCACACAGGTTATCGCAAAGATGTCCA
>JBJEWN010000336.1:0-2236 GCA_051885075.1 Bullifex sp. | reverse complement strand
CATACATCCCTGACACCGCCTGGGTAATCACTTCTGATAACGCCTTCCTTATCACAGAGGATGAGGTTTTCCTTCTTAATCCCGACGGACAGGAACATCTTCGCGCATGAAAGCCCAGCGGCTCCCGCTCCGTTTACCACAACCTTCATATCCTCAAGTTTCTTTCCCACCACTTCAGACGCATTTATAAGCCCTGCGCTTGCAATAATTGCGGTTCCGTGCTGGTCATCGTGGAAAACAGGAATGTCACACTTCTTAATGAGCTCTTCCTCGATATGGAAACACTCAGGTCCCTTAATATCCTCAAGGTTTATGCCTCCGAAGGTGGGACTTATCGCCCTTACAGTCTCTATGAACTTATCGGGATCCTTCTCATCGACTTCGATGTCAAACACATCGATGTCGGCAAACCTCTTGAAAAGAACGCCCTTACCTTCCATCACGGGTTTTGATGCCAGGGCTCCCCTGTCACCTAGTCCCAGGATGGCAGTTCCGTTTGAAATGACCGCAACAAGGTTCCCCTTTGATGTATAGCGGTATGCATCCTCAGGATTCTTCTCGATTTCCAGTACCGGCTTTGCAACTCCCGGTGTATATGCATATGAAAGATCCTCCGCACTCTCACACGGCTTGGTGGGTACCACGCTCACCTTTCCGTGGGGAATCCTTTCATGGTATTCAAGTGCCTTATCCATACAACTCTCCATAACCATCACAGTAAATTAGATAAAAAGAATAATACAAATACCTGCATCACTGCCATAAGGGGAACACCGATATAAAAGTAATTCTTATCAGTCTTGTGCCTGAAAACGTACATTCCGGCAAGAGCCCCGATGGATCCCCCGATGAATGCTGATCCCAGCAGGGTTACGATCTTAATCCTGTTCTTACCCTTAACGGCCTTCCTCTTATCAGCATAGTACAGGAAGAATGCAATGACATTGACCAGTCCCATATAAACAAGAGAGTAAGGATACCTCACTAACACATCCCAGAAGGCATAAGAAACTTTACCGGAACCCAACCCCTTCATCATCAGATAGATTATGACCTGAATGACTGCAAGACATGCCATGATGACACGGGATAGCATGTTGCTCTTTTCTGCCTTCCTGTCAAATATCAGGACTGAAAGAAGACACCCTATTGAACCACCGAGAACGGAAATGAGTGCCATGATGACATCACTCTTTCCCTCAGCCTTCTTTGAACGGACCTTCGAATTGACAGCACCCGCTGCAAACCCGATAAGGTTTACAATTACAAGATAAACATCAAGCGTTGTGAATTTCATAAAAACCTCAAAAGGGATGATACACAAAAGAGAGGAATTGTCAAAAGAGTACCGGGAAAAGCATATGCAGGAACGTAAACACGCAAATTACTTTTAAATAATGACTTAGCAACAGCACGCAAAATAATTCCATTGCGTTCATTAACAATTTAAGTTAAGCTTACATCAATCCAAAAATATGGATTGATTCCCAGAGGAGGAACTTACAGTGAGAAAAATCATATTATTCGTTTTACTGCTTGGTGCAGTATTGCTGATAATGACTGCCTGTTCCCATGCAACACCGGAACCTGCAAAAACTGATGATCATACAAACATCCCAGACGTAACCGAGAATTCTGCACCACTGTCTGATGACGAACCGGAACCATCCGTACCCGATGATTCCACCATGATCCCGGGTGTGACTGAAGATCAGAATGTACCGCCTGAAGACATGCTGGTTGCCGTTTCGGATGATGATATCAACGCAATAATTCAAAGTTTGGAGTTTTATCCCAGTACTGACTTTAGTCGGGAATACAGCGAGGTCGTTCAGGAATTTATGTTCAAGGTAAAAGACGGTTCAGTACATAGGCTTGAGGATGGCACTGAAGCCGCTGTTTCCGGAAGCCTGCTGATGAAAATGCAATCGTTTTACGATGTGGTGGAAATAACTGAAGAAGGCTTTAAGAATGAATCCGGCATGACACAGACCCTTAACGGGGTTATCAATTGCGGCGATGACGAATACGTAATGACTGATTTCAGCATCAGTTCCACCCCTGAATATCCAATAAAATCCATTAACGGATCCTTTACCAAGAACGGCATTGAATTGGTTGGTATTGATACAGAGGCGGCATCTCAGGAATTATTATATTCAAGCAATCTGGCATTTTATATCCCCATATTTGGAAATCAGTGACCTAGGCCGCCCTGTACACCAGATCGTCAGGA
>JBJEWN010000335.1:0-9221 GCA_051885075.1 Bullifex sp. | reverse complement strand
CAGCATAATGCATGACAGATCCAACGGACTCGGCGGCGGTTTCGCAGGCTACGGGATATACCCCGAGTACAGGGATTTCTATGCATTTCATGTCTTTTACGACAGCGATGATGCAAGGCACATAACGGAAGATTTCATTGATGAGCATTTTGACATCGTGAACCTTTCCAAGATTCCCACCAAGAAGAATAAGAACATTACCGATGAACCTCTCATCTGGAGATACTTCGTGACTCCCCTTCCGACCAAGCTCGCCCAGAGCCAGCTTGAGGAAGATGAGTACACAGTAAGGTGTGTCGTTAAGATAAATACCCACATTAACGGAGCATATGTTTTCTCATCCGGAAAGAACATGGGTATTTTCAAGGCAGTCGGATACCCTGAGGATGTGGGCCGTTTCTACCGTGTTGACGAGTATGAAGGCTACGCCTGGACGGTACACGGCCGCTACCCGACAAACACTCCCGGCTGGTGGGGAGGCGCGCATCCCTTCGGGCTTCTCGACTACTCCATCGTTCATAACGGTGAGATTTCATCATACGATGCCAACAGAAGAGCCATCGAGATGTACGGTTACAGGTGCACGCTCCAGACCGACACGGAGGTCATTACCTACATGATCGACTACCTCCACAGGAAGCAGAAGCTTTCCCTTGAGGAGTGTGCCCATGTCATCGCGGCTCCGTTCTGGACCACGATCGACCGCATGAGCGAGGACAAGAAGAAGGAGTACACTTACCTGAGAAATACCTTCTCTTCGCTTCTCATAAACGGTCCCTTCTCCATCATCCTCGGTTTCCGCGGAGGCCTGATGGCACTTAACGACAGACTCAAGTTAAGATCCCTGGTCGCGGCTGAAAAGGGAGACATGGTTTATTTCTCATCGGAAGAAAGTGCGATAAAGATCATAGAACCTTCTCCGGACAGGATATGGTACCCGAAGGGCGGTGAGCCCGCAATCGTTACCCTCAATGAGGGAGTGGAGGCATAAGAATGGCTATAAACTACATATATCCCGAATACGAGGTGGTCAGAAACTATGACCGGTGCATATCGTGCCGGGTATGCGAAAGGCAGTGCGCAAACCTCGTCCACCACTACGACGCAAAGCGCGAAAAGATGATGAGCGATGAATCAAAGTGCGTCGCATGCCACCGCTGTGTGGCACTGTGTCCCACAAGGGCACTGAAGATCGTGAAAACGGATCATACTTTCAAGGAAAACGCGAACTGGACAGGAGAGAAGATAACCAACATCTACCGTCAGGCAGAGTCAGGCGGTGTGCTGCTTGCCAGCATGGGTACGCCTAAGGACTACCCTGTCTACTGGGACAGAATCCTCATCAACGCAAGCCAGGTCACGAACCCTTCCATCGACCCGCTGAGGGAACCGATGGAAACGAAGGTCTTCCTCGGGCATAAGAGCGAGCAGATAGTAAGGGATAAGTACGGACGCATCAAAAGCGAGTCCACACCCCAGCTTGAGCTGCAGGTTCCCATCATGTTCTCTGCAATGAGCTACGGATCGATAAGCTACAATGCCCATAAGTCCCTCGCACTTGCATCGAAGAAACTCGGGATCTACTACAACACCGGTGAAGGCGGCCTTCACGAGGACTTCTATGAATACGGTGCCAACACGATCGTTCAGATCGCATCGGGCAGATTCGGTGTTCACCCGGACTATCTCAAGGCAGGCGCTGCCCTTGAGATAAAGATGGGACAGGGAGCGAAGCCCGGTATCGGCGGTCACCTTCCCGGTGCCAAGATCGTTGGTGATGTTTCAAGGACAAGGATGATACCCGAAGGCAGTGATGCCATTTCCCCTGCCCCGCACCATGACATCTACTCGATCGAGGATCTGAGACAGCTCGTCTACACGCTGAAGGAGGCTACAAACTACACGAAACCGGTCATCGTAAAGATCGCGGCTGTCCACAACGTTTCGGCAATCGCATCGGGTGTTGCAAGATCAGGGGCAGACATAATCGCCATCGACGGTTTCAGGGGCGGCACGGGAGCAGCTCCCGCAGCCATCCGTGACAACGTAGGTATCCCGATCGAGCTGGCACTGGCCTCAGTCGACAAAAGGCTGAGGGATGAGGGGATCAGGAACAACATCTCCCTCGTGGTCGGAGGTTCGATCAGATGCTCTGCAGATATCGTCAAGGCAATCGCACTCGGTGCCGATGCGGTATACATCGCAACCAGTGCCCTTATCGCACTGGGCTGTCACCTATGCCGCACATGTCATTCAGGAAGGTGCAACTGGGGTATCGCGACCCAGAGGCCCGATCTCGTGAAGAGACTCAACCCTGAAATCGGATCGGAAAAACTTGTGAACCTAATCCATGCCTGGCAGCACGAGATCAAGGAGATGATGGGCGGCATGGGCATAAACAGCATCGAGGCGCTCAAGGGCAACAGGGCGATGCTCCGCGGAATCGGGCTTACCCGTGAGGAACTGGATATCTTAGGCATAAAGCATGCGGGAGAATGATTGATGAAAAGAGTATATGTTAATGAAGAGTGGTGCCTCGGCTGCCACCTCTGTGAATATAACTGCGCGTTCGCGAATTCAGACGAACCGGACATGATCCTTGCATGCAAGGACAGACCGCTGGATGCGAAGACCACTATCGAGGACAGGGATGACGGCGTCCATTTCGCCGTCAACTGCAGGGAGTGTACCGATCCTCTCTGTCTCAAGTCATGCATCGCAGGTGCCATCTGGAGGGACGGAGACATGATCAGAATAGACAGGGACAAATGCGTGCTCTGTTATTCATGCATAATGGCATGTCCCTACGGAGCGCTCCGCCCCACCCAGGATGAGGTCATGGGCAAGTGCGAGCTCTGTACTGACAACGGAAGAAAGACACCTGCCTGTGTTGAGGGCTGTCCCAACAAGGCAATCGTATTTGAGGAGAGATGACATGCACTACGTTATTATAGGAAACAGCTATGCGGCGCTCGGTGCCATCACGGGCATCAGGAAAAATGATAAGACTTCCCCGATAACAGTCATCTCAAAGGAAGAATACCCATCCTATGCCCGCCCCGTAATCAGCTACGTGCTGATGGGAAAGGCAAAGGAGGAAAATCTTCCCCTCAGAAGCGATGGGTTCTGGAGTGAGAACAGCGTGAAAGTCATGCTCGGGTGTGAAGCGGTTAAGATAGACAGCGAAGCACACACAGTTACACTTGCCTCGGGTGAGACACTGAATTACGACAGACTTCTCCTTGCAACGGGTTCGGTTCCCTTCATCCCTCCGATGAAAGGTCTCGAAAATGTTGAGAAAAAATTCACATTCATGACCTGGGCTGACATGAAGGCCGTTGAAAAAGCATGCACGAAAAAAACCGATGTGCTCATCATGGGTGCGGGACTCATCGGCCTCAAGGCAGCGGAAGGACTCCTTGACAGGGTGAAGTCAGTTACCGTCGTTGATCTTGCGGACAGGGTCCTTCCTTCAATCCTTGATAAGGAAGGCTCTGAAATCGTTCAGAGGGAGCTTGAGAAGAAGGGAATCGACTTCCACTTAGGAACAAGCGCGGAGGAATTCAAAGCCGGATCAGTCCTCCTCAAAAACGGAAAGGAAGTTTCATTCGATGTGCTCATACTGGCTGTCGGAGTACGTCCTTCCGTGAAGCTTGCTTCAGATGCGGGAGCAGCCACAGGCCGCGGAATAAAGGTTGACGACATGTGCCGCACGACGCTTCCCGATGTCTATGCTGCAGGAGATGTGGCAGAGGAAAAGGAATTCACCACAGGAGAGGACAGGATCATAGCGATAATTCCGAATGCAACTCTTCAGGGTGAATGCGCGGGAGCAAACATGGCGGGAGCTGAAAAACACTTTGAAAACCCCGTTGCAATGAATGCGATCGGTTTCTTCGGAACCCATATCATCACGGCAGGAACCTATACGGGAGATGCGGAAGTCTTTAAGGAAAGGGATTCCTATAAAAAGTTCTTCATCAGGGATGACAGGCTCATGGGCTTCATCCTGATGGGCAAGGCAGTGGACAGGGCCGGAATCTACACTTCCCTCGTCCGCGGTGCAGTTCCCCTTTCATCCATAGACTGGGAAACACTTAAGGCGAAACCGCTGCTTGCGGCATTCGCGCTGAGGGAGAGAAAGAAAATGCTCTCAAAGGAGGTCTGACGATGGCCAGGATCAATGCACAGGATCAGAATTACAGGGATCTCAACAATCTCATCCGCTCATGCGGTGAGGATTCGATAGAACTGGATGGTGTGATGGGACAGCGTTTCATCGCATGCGGCATGTCGGGAAAGCACTTCAGGATAAACGGAGTACCCGGAAATGCCATGGGAGCATACCTCAACGGTTCAGACATCGAAGTATTCGAAAATGCCCAGGATGCGGTCGGTGACACTATGAACGATGGTAAGATCATCATCCACGGCTCAGTAGGCGATGCATGCGGCTACGCCATGAGAGGCGGCAGGATCTACATAAGGGACAGTGCCGGATACAGGGCCGGAATCCACATGAAAGCATATAAGGACAAGCAGCCCCTCATTATAATCGGTGATGCAGTCGGATCTTTCCTTGGAGAATACCAGGCAGGAGGCACGATAATCGTGCTTGGCCTGAAGCAGAACGGGAGACCTCCCGTGGGCTACTTCTGCGGAACGGGAATGCACGGAGGAAGGATCTATCTCAGGTCTGACTATCCTCCCTTCGACCTCCCCCCTCAGGTTTCATGCCGGGAAGCAGGTGAGAAGGATCTTGCCGACATAAGGGAAAAAATCAGCGAGTTCTGCACGCTCTTTGCTATAGACAAAGAGGCCGTGATGCGTCAACATTTCCTCGTGCTGGAGCCAAACAGCGCGAACCCATACAAGCAGTTATACACCAACATTTAAGGAGAGTGTGAGATGAACGGCAGTTACACGGCGGATGAGGTCATCAGATATGCAAGGGAACAGGACGTAAGCTTCGTCCGCCTGGCATTCTGCGATATCTTCGGGCAGCTCAAAAACATCTCGGTATCCCTCTCCACACTTGAGAGGGCCTTTGACGAGGGCGTCAGGTTCGACGCTTCCCAGATCAGGGGCTTTCTCAACGTTGAGGACTCGGACCTCCTGCTCTTTCCTGACCCGTCGACCATGATGTTCCTTCCATGGAGGCCCAGTCAGGGCAGGGTCATAAGATTCTACTGTGATATCCGTCATCCCGACGGGAAATCCTTCGTCGGGGACACGAGGCATATGCTGAAAAAGGTAGAAAAGGAGCTCTTTGCCAAAAACTATGAGGTTTACCTTGGTTCCGAGCTTGAATTCTACCTGTTCAGGACCGATGAGGAAGGAAACCCGACCTATGAACCGATGGACAGGGCCAGCTACTTCGACATTGCACCGCTGGACAGAGGAGAGAACATCAGACGTGAAATATGTCTCACGCTTGAGGAAATGGGTCTCAAATTCGAGTCCAGCCACCATGAAAAGGGCCCGGGACAGAATGAAGTCGTCTTCCGTCACTCACTCCTTCTCGATGCCACCGACAACATCATCACGTTCAAGTCGATGGTAAAGGCACTTGCTGCCAGAAGCGGACTTTACGCATCATTCCTTCCCAAACCGCTCTTTGAGGAAAGCGGTTCCGGGTGTCACATGAATCTTTCGGTCACGAAGGACGGAGACGGTATGGCCGCATACCGTGACAGCATCATTGCCGGAATCCTGAAGCATATCAGGGAGATAACCGTATTCCTCAACCCGATCGTAAACTCATACGAAAGGCTCGGAGCCTATCAGGCACCGCGCAGCATCACATACGGAACCGGAAACCGCAATCTGCTCATAAGAGTCCCCATAACCAGGAATGACCACAGCAGCCGCATAGAGCTCAGAAGCCCTGACAATGCGGCAAATCCGTACATTGCCGCAACGCTCCTTGCGAAGGCAGCGATCGACGGTATCGAAAGCGGACTGAAGTGTTCCGATTACGCTGAGGGCGGATCCCTTCCGCAGAGCCTCCCGGAAGCAGTAGAGGCAGCGGAAAATTCAGACTTCGTGAAAAGTGTTCTCCCTGAACACCTCGTCAGCTGCTTTTTAGAAGCAAAAAGACAGGACTGGGATATCGTTTCCGTAAGCGATGATCCGAGACAGACTGCCAGAGAGATGGAATTCTTACTCACATAGGATAAGGAAATGGACAGGATACTGATAGTGACACCGGGAGAGAAAAGCGCGGCAGGACTCTCTGCCCTCATAAGGAAAGTCTCCCCATCGGCACTCCTCACCGTCCTCACTTCCGCCTCCCAGGCAAGACGCGCCATACTCGATGACGCATACGATTTTCTCATAGTCAATTCCCCTCTTCTCGATGACAGTGCCACCGAGCTCTGCCGCATGACTGCGGCAAACACGGACACATCATGCCTTCTTCTCGTAAAGGAGGAGTTCTTTGAGTCAACCCTTTCAGAGTGTGAGGGCTCCGGTATTGCCGTTGTCTCAAAACCTGTCATATACCCAGTTCTGTATCAGAGCTTTTCACTGCTGAAGGCAGTGAAGGGAAAGACCGATACGCTCAGGCATGAGAACGAGCGTCTGAGGACAAAGCTTGAGGAAGTCAAAATAATCAGTCAGGCAAAGTGCCTGCTGATAGAAAAGAAAGGCTGCAGTGAAGAGGCTGCCCATCACCTCATTGAACGACGGGCCATGAACTCCCGCATATCGGCAAAGGAAGCAGCGGGACAGATTCTGAGGATCTATTCGGATAATTGAAGAGGTATTTATGTCAAAGCATATTTTCGTTACAGGCGGAGTTGTATCAGGACTTGGAAAGGGTATCACAGCGGCAAGTCTCGGCCGTCTTTTAAAGAGCAGGGGCTATAAGATCGCAGCCCAGAAACTCGACCCATACATGAACGTCGATCCGGGCACGATGAGCCCGCTCCAGCATGGTGAAGTGTTCGTTACGGAGGACGGTGCCGAAACCGACCTCGACCTGGGCCACTATGAAAGATTCATAGATGAAAACCTTAACAAGTACTCAAATCTCACATCGGGAAAAACCTACTGGAACGTGCTTCAGAAGGAAAGAAACGGTGAGTACCTCGGTTCCACAGTCCAGATCATTCCCCATGTGACAAATGAGATAAAGAGCTTCATCTATGCCCTTGCAGACAAGACTCAGGCGGATGTGGTGATAACCGAAATCGGAGGAACGACGGGTGACATCGAGTCCCAGCCCTTCCTTGAAGCGATCAGGCAGATATCACATGAAGTCGGAAAGGAGAACTGCCTTTTCATCCATGTCACTCTTGTTCCCTACATCAAAGGATCGGATGAGCACAAAAGCAAGCCCACCCAGCACTCAGTCAAGGAACTGATGGGCTCGGGAATATTCCCCGACATAATCGTATGCAGGGCAGACGAGAAGATCGAGGAGAGCGTTAAGAAGAAGATTGCACTCTTCTGCAACGTCAAAAGCGACTGCGTGATCGAGAACACAACCGTGCCGGTACTTTATGAAGCACCGATAATGCTTGCCCGTGAAGGCCTTGATAAAGTGGTTCTCCGGGAGCTTAACCTTCCTGAAAGAAAGTCAGACATGAGCGAGTGGATGAACATGCTTGATGCAATAAACGCATCCAGCCGTGAGATAACGATCGCACTGGTGGGCAAGTACATTACCCTTCACGATGCATATCTTTCCGTGATCGAATCACTTAAGCATGCAGGATGGAAGAACAGGGTTCAGGTCAGGATCAAGTGGACTGACAGTGAGGAAGTAACACCTGAAACCGCACCTGAACTGTTTAAGGATGCGGACGGAATCCTCATCCCGGGAGGTTTCGGTTCCAGAGGCATAGAAGGAAAAATAAATGCATGCCGCTACGCAAGGGAGCATGACATCCCCTACCTCGGAATCTGCCTCGGAATGCAGATTGCCGTGATCGAGTATGCAAGAAACGTTCTTGGCTACGCGGATGTGAACTCCTCAGAGTTTGCACCTGAATCAGGGCACAAGGTAATCGACCTCATGGAAACACAGAGGGGCATTACAAAGAAAGGCGGAACAATGAGGCTCGGGGCATATCCGTGCAAGATAAGAAAAAACACACTCCTAGATAAGGCATATGAAGGTGCCGACGTCATCCAGGAGCGCCACAGACACAGATATGAGTTCAATAACGAATACCGTGAGGAGTTTGAGAATGCCGGTCTTACGATCGCGGGAACGTCTCCCGATGACCTTCTGGTCGAATCCGTAAGCATCGAGACAAACCGCTTCTTCCTCGGTGTCCAGTACCACCCGGAATTCAAGAGCAGGCCGAACAGGCCAAGCCCTGTCTTCGATGCATTCATCAAAGCATCAGCTGAGAAATGACAAAAAGGCTCTCCACTCCGGAGGGCCTTTTCCATAATAATGCAAAGTGATATAACCCCATAGTTATGGAAAAACAGATAAGCGAAAAAACCAGAAAGATCATAATAGGCTTCCAGGAGAATGAGCTCACGGAAGCACTCGTATATGAGAAGATCGCATCATTCATCAAAAACGATAAGGATAAGCAGACACTGCTTGCGATCGCAGCGGACGAACGCCGTCATGCGGCAGTCTGGAAGGGATACTCCGGAGTTGATGCAAAACCCCGCATGGGACAGGTAAGAAAATGGACTTTCCTTGCACGTGTTCTTGGCTACACTTTTGCCCTTAAAAAGATGGAAAACGGAGAAAAAGGTGCAACAAAAGTCTATGACGAGATTTCAAAGGAAATTCCCGAAGCAAAGAAGATCAGTGAGGATGAGGACAGGCATGAACATGAGCTGCTTGCAATCCTTGATGAGGAACGTCTGAGATATGTGGGCTCGATGGTACTCGGACTTTCCGATGCACTCGTCGAACTCTCCGGCACCCTTGCAGGTCTTACATTTGCCCTTCAGGACAACAAGCTCATCGCACTTTCAGGCCTCATCACGGGAATAAGCGCGACCCTTTCAATGGGTTCAAGCGAATACCTCTCAGCAAAGAGTGACGGCGATGAAAAACCGTTCAAGAGTGCGCTCTACACGGGAATCGCATATGTGATAACAGTTACAGTCATGATCCTGCCCTACCTCCTTCTTCCCTCTTCCATGTTCATGGTATCGCTCGGAATCATGCTGGCATCGGTAGTACTCATAATAGCGGCATTCAGCTACTATGTATCGGTTGCCCAGGAACTCGCATTTAAACGGGG
>JBJEWN010000334.1:0-2244 GCA_051885075.1 Bullifex sp. | reverse complement strand
AGTATCGAGATATGCTACTCAAAAAGTGGAGGAGTCCGTTTTGATCAGGCTGAAAAACGTGCAGCCAAGCTTATTGCTGAAATCCTGGACGAGAGAAACTGGGATATTTCAAAAGTAACAAAGCACCAGGATTACTCAGGAAAGTACTGTCCTCACAGAACCCTTGATAAAGGCTGGGATAGATTTCTTAAGATGGTTGAAGCGGAAAGAAAGACAAGCTTCCTTGTTCGTGTCACAGCGGATGGACTTAACTATCGGGCAGGGGCTGGTGTCCAATACAAGATCAATGGTACCATCACCGATAAGGGCACTTATACTATCGTTGAAGTAAAGAACGGGTGGGGTAGACTAAAGAGTGGAGCAGGCTGGATAAATCTTAAGTATACTATGAGACTTTGATAGAAACTGTATGTGTAAATATCCACAGTTGTTTTTTTAATTTTCCAATCCTATAATTATTACATTACATTTTAGGAGATAAGTTATGGAAATTAGTGACACCATCAAATCTTTTGTTGATAGGCTTGAAAAGATCAAAGATTCGATTCAGACAGAGGAAGCAACAAAGACATCGATGATTATGCCTTTGTTCTCAATGCTTGGGTATGATGTATTCAATCCTTTATTGTTTGTTCCGGAGTACACTGCTGATGTTGGAATGAAGAAAAAGGAGAAGGTCGACTATGCCATTATTGTTGATGGTAAGCCATTGATTTTTATTGAATGTAAAGCTTGTACAGAGGATCTTGCAAAGCATGATTCACAGCTTATCAGATATTTTAACACTACTCCTGAAGCAAAGTTTGGTATCCTGACAAACGGATTGATTTATAAGTTTTTCACTGATCTGGAGAAGCCTAATGTCATGGACCAGACTCCATTCCTTACTATAGATTTACTGAACCTGCAGGAGAGGGATATAAACGAGTTGAAGAAATTCAGCAAGGATGCCCTCGATGTAGATAATATTCTTAGCTCTGCTGAGAACCTGAAATACATCAACCAGATAAAGGATTGGTTCAAAAAGGAAATAAATGATCCCGATGTCAATTTTGTGAAATTGATACTTACTGATATTTATGAAGGAACAAAGGGGCAGAAGGTTATAGCTCAGTTTACTCCATTGGTGAAGAGTGCTTTGCAGCAGTTCATTAAGGACTCTGTGAATCAGAAAATCCAAAACGCATTAAACAGCAATAAATCTGCACCGGATGACGAAGAGAGTGAAAGTTCTTCAGCCAAATCAAGCGAGAAGAAAATTGAAACTACATTATCTGAGCTTGAGGGCTTTGGTATCGTAAAGTCCATTCTCAGGAATACTGTGGATATACATAGAGTTGTTTATCGTGATGCTGTCAGTTACTTCGGGATACTTCTCGATGACAACAGGAATAAATGGATATGCAGACTATACCTGAATGGTAATAAGAAGTTTATCTCAGTTCCGGGCGATAATAAAACCGAAGTCAGGTTGGATATCGAAAACCTGGACGATATTTACAATTACTCGCAGCAGATCATTGAAGCCTGTACTAAGAGAATGTGAGTCTCTTCTTTTTACTATTCCTCCGGTGCACCTTGTACACGGTTTGTACACCTTGAGGAAAATAAAAGAAGGAATTTGCGGGATTCCATGAAATACAAGAAAATAAAGAGGACCCGATAAATCACTATAATATATAGGTTTATCGGGTTCTCTGAACTAAGCTGAGATATTGTAGGATACGATTAAAGGATAAGTGACATTATCATGGCAACGACGAATACGCCTGCAACGGGATTTCCCGCAAAGATGTCTCCCACGACGGATGGAAAGTGAGCGAAGAATCCGTCAACCTGTGTGACTCCGATGCCGACACAGAGTGATGTGGCGACGACAAGAGTCGTCTTCTCATTCCAGACAATTGAATTCAGCATCGTGATTCCGCTGACTATGATCGCTCCGAACATGATGACAGTGCATCCTCCGAGCACGCAGGAGGGCAGGGTTGAGAAGAATGCACCGATCGGCGGGAAGAGGCCGGAAATGATCAGTGTGATGGCACCGAACATGATCGTGTATCTGTTGACTACCTTCGTCATGGCGACAAGTCCGACGTTCTGACTGAACGATGTGATTGGAGAGCATCCGAATACTCCTGCTGAGACCGCGGACATAAAACCGTCACAGCAGAGTGAACCGGAGACTTCCTTTTCCGTAATGTCACGCCCAAGTCCTCCCTGACAGATCGCGGTGGTGTCTCC
>JBJEWN010000333.1:0-9249 GCA_051885075.1 Bullifex sp. | reverse complement strand
GGCTGGAGCGCCAGGAAGGAGTCCAGGGGAGACTACGACGACTACGGGGAATGATTATTCACCACTTCGGGACAGAAGAAGTGTATAATCTCTTTCATGGATGAAATCTCAAAACTGCTTGATGCAGATGAAAACGGGACTTATGAAAGCAACCCGATAGTGGGTGCACTCGTGAACGGTGAGCTGAAAAGCCTCGGTTACAGACTGATTTATCCGGCCGAAGTAAAGCCGGTCAGGCTTTTTTCACCCCTTGGCAAGAGAATTTACCGCCACTCGATCTGTTTCCTGCTGTCATACGCCGCATTCAGCGTCTTTCCCCTTCGCCATCTGGAAATAGGCCACTCCCTGGGAGACGGATACTTCTTCCGGTTCACCGGGACTGATGCATCCGACAGTGATGTGAAAGCACTGGAAGAAAAGATGCGTCAGGCCGTGAAGGAAAACCTGAAAACGGAGCGTCTCAGCATCCCATACAGCGAGGCTGTTGAACTTTTTTCCGGGCCGCAGTATGAAAGAACGCTTTCCCTTCTGAAGACAAGGAACGACAGCGGCATCAGGATAAACCGGATGGACGGATTTTCCTCCATGGCATATGAACCGATAGTCACCCATACATCACTTCTCTCCCTCTGGGAACTTCGCCCATACAGGGGCGGCATGCTGCTCAGGTATCCCCAGAGCAGGGATGGTTTTCTGCGCCTGAGACCGTTTCAGGACAATCCGAAGCTCTTTGAAGTATTCAGGAAAAGTTCGGAAAACTGCCGCATTCTCGGAGCCGGATCACTGGGGCAGCTCAACGAAAAGATCGCGAAAGGGGATACGATGCACCTCATAGAGCTTTCCGAGTCCATGCTTGACCGTCAGATACTGACGATAAGCGAGGATATAGCAAAGCGGGGAAGCGTGAAAATGGTGTTCATCGCAGGACCTTCCTCCTCCGGGAAAACCACTTCATCATTAAAGCTCTTCAGCGCACTTGAAATAATGGGATACACTCCGGTCAAGATATCACTTGACGATTACTATCTGCCACGGGATCTTGTGCCCAGGGATGAGGACGGAAACTATGACTTTGAAGTCATGGAAGCACTGAACCTTGACCTTTTCAGATCAAACATGAAGGACCTGACGGAAGGACGGGCAGTTCATCTGCCATCCTTTGACTTCAGGACACAGAAAACAGCGTTTGCCCAAAGCGAAACGGTCCTGAATGAAAAAACCATAGTGATCGTGGAAGGAATACACGGACTCAATCCAGGTCTGATACCGGACATCGATCCATCGCTTGTCTACAAGATTTACATCAGCTGTCTTACGACTGTCAGCATCGATGACCACAACAGGATAAGCACCACCGACAACAGGATAATAAGAAGGATGATAAGGGACAGCAGGACAAGGGGAACGGGAGCTGCCGAGACACTTTCGATGTGGCCCAGCGTGGAACGCGGTGAGAAAAACCACATATTCCCATATCAGAACAATGCGGATGCAATGATAAATTCATCTCTTCCATATGAGATAGCGGCACTTACTCCCTATGCGATTCCCCTTTTAAGGTCGGTAAAGCCTGAAAGCGGGGATGCATACACACTCTCCAGGAGACTGCTTAAGTTCCTGGAGCTGTGCTACATGATACCGACCGATGAAATCCCGCGGACATCCCTCTTAAGGGAGTTCCTGGGCGGAAGCATTTACGGCGCGATCTGAAACTGCCATTGAAAGGGGGAAGACGGCCGTGATCTCGGTCCACTTTCCCATTTCGCTTTCAGCGCTTATCATCCCGCCGTGGTACAGGACCGCATGCTTTACTATGGAAAGTCCAAGCCCGGTGCCGCCGCTTGATCTTGAATGGCTCTTGTCCACGCGGTAGAAGCGCTCGAAAATACGCTCAAGGCTCTCCCTCGGGACACCGATTCCGGTATCCCTGACCTTCAGGATGATGCCTTCAGGACGCATCCTGAGAGTGATGCTGATTTCCCCATCCGGTTTATTGTACCGTATTGCATTATCCACGAGGTTGTACACGATTTCGTAGAAAAGGTGGGGTACGCATTTAACTGTCATGTCATCCGCGTCACAGAGA
Source organism: Bullifex sp. (assembly GCA_051885075.1). GTDB lineage: Bacteria > Spirochaetota > Spirochaetia > Sphaerochaetales > Sphaerochaetaceae > Bullifex. The sequence goes on along the minus strand of JBJEWN010000333.1, from coordinate 7,163 downwards.
ATCTTTATTCCCCGCTCCTGAGCTGCTCCCGCAAGTGTATCAGTCACCTCGCTGATGATCTTCCGTACCCGGACATCCTCACTCTGCATCGGGGCATCCTCATCCAGCTCCGATATGCTTATGCAGTCGTTGATGAGGGAAACAAGACGGGAAGCTTCCCTGTGTATACGCTCCAGGAATTCCTTCTCATCCTCTTTCTTCACAACACCGGCACTTAAGAGTTCACTCGATGCCAGGATCGTCTGAAGCGGAGTCTTCAGCTCATGGGATACATTTGCACTGAATTCCCGTCTCATGTCCTCAGCCCTTGCCTTGTCCGTGATGTCCAGGAATAGAAGACATGAACCGAGGAACTTTCCGCCATCCATGATCGGGGAGATCACAAGAGAGTATTCCTGACCGTTCCTGGAGTACCGTAGTTCACTCCTGACACCGCCTTCCGCCTTTCTGACCGCATTGATGAAAGCAAGGGAGCGCTCCAGCGTGAGCACGCTTTTTCCGACTGCCTTCTCATCGGCACCGAAGAGAGCGCATGCGGATCTGTTCATGGTGACGATGTTCTCTTCCCCGTTTATGAGAATGAGCGCTTCGCTCATGTTGCCGGTTATTTCGGCAAACTCCTTCCGTCTGGCTTCCAGCTCACGGATACGGAACGCGATCTCCTTCTGCTGGCCGTCAATCTTGACGAGCAGCGGGGAAAGTTCCTCATAGGTATCGTTTCCGAGCGGTCTGTCCAGATCGAGGCTGTTAAGGGGACTGATGATCCTCTGGGACAGCTTCCTGGATACCACAACCGCAACAAGAACGGAAATAAGGAAGACTATCAGCATGCTTGGAATCAGGGACAGGAACTGAAGAAGTATCGTGTTCTGTGTCACCGAGACTCTGATGACGGACCCGTCATCAAGACGCCCGGCGGCATAGATGGTCTTGGTTGAAAGCGTGGATGAATAACGCCTGCTGCTTCCATAGCCGTAAAGACGCGCCATCCTGACTTCCTGTCTGTCAGAGTGGTCGCCCAGTTCACCGGCCGTGACGGAGTCATCAAAAAGGACTTCGCCGTCATCTTCGATCCAGGTAATCCTGAAATCAGGAACATCGAGGGACTCCAGGTATTCAAGTCCACCTTCTTCAACCGCACTCTTCAGCACCTTTATCTCTGCCCTCAGCCTGTCCTCCTCAGCCTTCTCGAAGTTCGAGTTGACGGCCAGAAGCGTCGCTGCAAGCGAGAAAATCATGATAAGCACTGAAGTCAGCAGTATTGCTCTGAAAATCGTTCTGTTCATAATTGATGAAATTTATATCCTACGCCCCTGACGGTTTCTATCAGAGAGCCCTTTTCACCGAGCTTCTGCCTCAGGGTCTTTATGTGAGCATCAACTGTCCTTGTCTCACTGTAAGAAGAAATACCCCATACACGGGTAAGCAGGTCATCACGTGTGAAGACGGTCTCAGGATTCTTCATGAGACAGCATAAAAGCTCATACTCCTTGAGGGTGAGCACCACGGCCTCTCCGTCGGCAGTGACCTCATGGGCACCTGTATCGACACTGATTCCTCCTAAGGAAAGAATGTCCTTACCGGCCTTTCCTGATCGCCTCAGGACAGCCTTGATGCGGGAGACCATCTCCATCATGCCGAAAGGCTTGACAAGATAGTCGTCAGCACCCAGGTCGAGGCTCTCAACCTTGTCATACTCACTTCCCTTTGCAGTCGCCATTATGACCGGAACTGAGGAAATCTGCCTGAGCTTCTTAAGTACCGTCACACCGTCCATATCGGGAAGCATAATGTCAAGGATGACAAGATCACAGCGTGTCTTCCTAAGCTCCTCGAAGAAGGAAGTGCCGTCTGGACAGCCTATCGCATCAAAACCGACGCTTTTAAGCGTGTAAAGCTCAAGGGAACGGATGCTCTCATCATCTTCAACACATATGATCATAGTAACCTCACTTTGCGAATATTGCCCATCTGGCCACATTCACCGCATGGTCCCCGATGCGCTCAAAGTACTTTGCGCACATCAGCAGGTCGATTATGCTCTCCCCGTCGGCACTCTCCCTGTCTATCGATTCGATGACGGAGTGCTTCACCCTGACGAAGAGGGAATCAACCACATTATCGTACTCGATCGTTTCCTTGGCAAGCTCCGCATCCCTTCGAACGAATGCATCGATCGCATTATGAACGATGTGTCTTACCGCACCGGAAAGATCATCAAATACTTTTCTTTCCTTTTCACTGAGACATCCGATGTATACTGCCACCTCCGCTATGTCAGCGGCATTGTCACCGATGCGCTCCAGATCAGTAACCATCTTCAGTGCGGCGGATATGAACCTGAGGTCACTGGCCACCGGCTGCTGCTGAAGCAGTATCTTGATGCACAGGTTCTCAAGTTCCCTTTCCTTGGAGTTTATCTCACCTTCCAGTACCTTTATCTCCTCAGGAACCGACTCGCTGCGACTGATCACATTGATGCACATGTCTATCGCACTCTCACATAAGGCCCCCATTGCTATGAGCTCCCTGGAGAGACTTTCAAGCTGTTTTCTGTAGTTTTCTCTCATATCAGCCAAACCTTCCTGTTATATAATCTTCCGTCTTCTTCTCCTTCGGGTTGCTGAAAAGCTCTTCGGTCTTACCTGTTTCTATGAGATCCCCGAGAAGGAAGAATGCCGTTGTGTCACTTATTCTCACTGCCTGCTGCATGTTATGCGTCACGATCACTATCGTGTACTTATCCCTGAGCTGCAGCACAAGATCCTCGATCCTGGATGTAGATATCGGGTCAAGGGCCGATGTCGGTTCATCCATCAGAAGCACTTTGGGCTTAACCGCAAGTGCCCTTGCGATGCAGAGCCTCTGCTGCTGACCGCCGGAAAGCCCCAGCGCGCTTTTCTTCAGCCTGTCCTTTACCTCATCCCAGAGGGCAGCACCCTTAAGGGACTCTTCCACCGTTTCATCCAGCTCCGCCCTGTTTCTGACTCCATGGGTTCTGGGCCCGTATGCGATGTTGTCATAGATGCTCATCATGAAGGGATTTGGCTTCTGGAAAACCATTCCGACTTCCTTTCTGAGCAGGTTCACATCAACACCCGGAGCATAGATGTCCGATCCGTCATAGATCACCTCACCATCTATCCTTACACCCTGAACCAGATCATTCATGCGGTTGAGTGTCTTGAGGAACGTGCTCTTTCCGCACCCGGACGGTCCGATCAGGGCCGTAACGGTATTGCTCTCAATGGCAAGGTCGATATCATTAAGGGCATGATGCTCTCCATACCAGAGATTGAGCTTCCTGCTCTCCATTATGTTCATCGTGAATTTCTCCTTTGGAAATATCTCTCAAGTGAATATGAGAGGAGGTTTATGAGTATGGTCAGCACCATCAGAATCGATGCAATCGCGAAGGCAACCTCAAATTCCCCCTGCTCCTTTGCATATACGTAAAGTGCAATCGTCAGGGTTGCACCGGAGGATGAAAGCGCGGTTATATAGTTGTTAAGCGTATGGGCAAATCCCATCGTGAATAAAAGCGCCGCACTTTCCCCGAGGATTCGTCCGACGGAAAGAATGCATCCCGTAAGGATTCCTCCCACCGCGGATGGCAGTACTACTGTCCTGATGACCCTCCACTTACCGGCACCGAGTGCGGCCGCACCCTCCCTGTAGCTGTCAGGCACTGTCTTCAGGCTTTCCTGTGTCGTTCTCATAACCGTGGGAAGCGTCATTATCACCAGTGTGAGACTTCCTGAAATCAGTGAAGTCCTGAGTCCCATGAACTGACAGAAAACAAGCATGCCCACAAGGCCGTATATGATCGAGGGGATACCGGAAAGCGTCTCCGCGGCAGCTTCGATAAGGGACACGACTTTCCTGTTTGAGGCATATTCATTGAGGTAAATCGCGGCCCCCACTCCAAGCGGAAGCACTATTATCAATGTGGTTATGACGAGATAGATGGTATTGACTATGTCCGGAAGTATTCCGATGCGTTCTTCCAGGTATGAAGGCGATGTGGATAAAAGCTCCCACGTTATGCTTCCCATGCCCTTTAAAAGAACATAGAGCACAAGTGCAATCGTGATCGCGGCCACCAGTGCCGTCGCACTGTATGAAATGACCTTCATTGAAGTGTTGTAAAGCTTTCTATTCATCCTTCTTCCCCTTTTTGATGAGTCCGAGCAGGCTGTTGATGAGCATGATGAAGACAAAGAGCACAAGGGCTATTGAAAACAGTGCATCACGCTGAAGGCCTGATGAGTAGGACATTTCAATCGCGACTGCCGTCGTGAGGAAGCGCACGCTCGAGAAGAGGGACGGCATGTTGGCAACGTTTCCCGCAACCATCATGACTGCCATTGCTTCCCCTATCGCACGTCCGATACCGAGGACCACGCTGGTGAATATTCCGCTCTTTGCCGCAGGAACCGTTATGCGGAAGTATGTCTCAGTCTCCGTTGCACCAAGGGCCAGGGAAGCTTCCTCGTAATCTCGGGGAACGGCTTCAAGACTGGTGAGTGACACCTTTATCACCGACGGCAGTATCATTAATGAGAGGACAAGGATTGCTGCCAGAAGGGATGCACCGTCGGGAAGGCTGAATACCTTCCTGATGAATGGAACAAGCACAAGCATGCCCACAAGGCCGTACACTACCGAAGGAATGCCTGAAAGCACCCCGATGAGGACCTCAAAGAGATCCCTGATGCGGGAAGGAACCATTTTGGCTAAACACACGGATGCGAAGAAGCCTATCGGCAGACCTATTACCATCGCACCGCATGTTCCGTAAATACTGGTCAGAATGAACGGAAGGATCCCGAACTGAGGATCCTGTCCCGTACTCTTCCAGGTACGTCCGAAAAGAAACTCCTTAAGTCCGATTTCCCTTATGGCAGGGATTCCTGCCATAAGGAGGTAGACTGTTATCACAAGGACACATGCCACCGCGATCAGACCAAGAAGCGTGAAGATGAAGCTTATTATCTTCTCTTTCATGACTCATACCATGGGGATGGCACCGGCCTTTGAGATGATCGGGGCAGCCTCAGCACTGAGAATCCAGTCATAGAAGCTCTGAGCCGTCTGGCTGAGTGCCTTGTTCTCAACCGTCACCAGAACGAAGGGGCGCTGAACAGTGTAGGAACCGTCCCTGACGCTCTCCTCACTCGGAGCGACGCCGTCGATCTTTACAGCCTTGATAGTGTCCTTCACGGCTGAGAGCGAAGCGTATCCGATTGCATTTTCATTCTGTGCGACTGTGGCGATGACATCACCCGTACTTGTGAGTTCCTGGCGGTAGAGGCACTTATCCGCTGTCTTCGTGATTGACTCAAAGCCATCCCTTGTGCCGGAACCTGCTTCACGGCCGATAAGGACGATCTCGGCATCAGCGCCGCCTACTTCCTTCCAGTTTGTTATCACACCTGTATATATGTCTGCCAGCTGGGCAAGTGAAAGATCATTTACGGCATTTGTCCTGTTGACGACGATTGCAATACCGTCAAGTGCAAGGACCGTTTCCTTCAGTCCCTTTTCCTTTTCAGCATCCTTGAGGCTCCTTGAGGAAAGACCGATGTCACAGCGTCCTTCGGAAACTGCCTGAATGCCTGATCCGGATCCGGTGGGGTTATATGTGAATGTAACGCCGTTATTGCGGCTCATGAATGCTTCCCCGAGGGAACCGATGACCTTCTCCATTGAAGTTGAACCGTCAGTTGATACGACGCCGCCGTTTTCCTTTGCGCCGCTTGCAAAAAGCACGGCTGAAGCAAGAAGTGCAACAGCAAGAGTTATTACGATCTTTTTCATTTCTTTAATCTCCTTGGCCCGAAGAGTACTGAATGAATGTGAAATGACATTACCTCAAGCTGTAAAAAAAATGTAAAAACAGCTGATTACTGAAAAATGTGAGACACTCGGTACTTCATGGAAGCAGGCCAATAAGAAAAAGGAATAGGTCGATATGGACTGATCATGGATTTCCTGCACCTCAGCAACTTCAATATCTTATTGAAGTTGCATTGAAGTAATATTGAACAAGTTCAATCAGAGGTAGCTTATGTATTTGGAAGAACTGGTGGACAGTGTCATGCTGGAAGATGAGAGCTTTGAGGCAAAATCAATTCTGAACAGAGACGATACCGTCAGCTGGCTGAAAACCATTGCAGGATTTGCAAATGCTTCGGGAGGGGATTTTTTCATAGGAGTCGAGGACAAAACAAATAAACTGATAGGTTTTGACAGAAAGGGCGCCGATAATGAAAGGAATTTTTTCAATAATCAGGTAAATGAGCATCTGACTCCCCGTCCATCGATCAGGATATCGTTTCTGCGATATACCATCAAGGGCAGTGAACGGTTTGTCATCAGGGTTCATGTCGATGAGTCTCCCGTTAAGCCGGTTGTTCTTAAATATAAGGGGATCCCATCCATTTATATGCGTAGGGACGGATACACCAATGGTGCTACATATGAGGAAATCATTGAGATGAGCATCAGGAGCAAAAACATGCAATATGACAGTCTTGTCTCCGATGTTAAGTATGATCCTGAAAAATTTTCAGAGCTCAGGGCTTTTTTCAGGAACCACAATGACGGAGCAGAACTGAAGGAAAAGGCTCTGATGTCTCTTGGTTTCTTCAATGAGGAAGGATACTTATCAAATGGTGCGGTTCCTTTTCAGGATGGCTATGAGGGAAATAAAACTGAAGTTCAGTGTTCTGTTTTTTCCGGTTTCAATAAAGGAAGCGAACGTATTGTCACAATAAACAGATTCAGAGGCAATATAACATCAACAATTGAATACATAGTCAGTTTCGTGAAGCAGAGGATGAATCATTCGGTCCTGAAACTCAGTGACACACGTGAAAACATTGATTCGTATCCATCCAGGGCCCTTTTCGAAGGCGTGGTGAATGCTGTGGCACACCGTGACTATTATCTTGACGGCACACAGATTCAGGTTGATATGTTCAGGGACAGGCTTGAGATATCATCGCCCGGCAGCTTCTATCGCGGAGATAAACCTGGAAGGACATATGATTTATCAGGTATAATCTCAAAACGCAGAAATGATCTTATCTCAGGGGTACTGGTGCTTTGCAATGTGATGGAAGCTGCAGGTACCGGTTTTGACAAGATTATGGAAGAAT
>JBJEWN010000332.1:0-9266 GCA_051885075.1 Bullifex sp. | reverse complement strand
TCATCCTCAGCGTCGCTGTCCATGAGCGTGAGGTCACGGCTGATGCCGTAGTGCACGCTGTCCATGCGCACGATGTTCGCAAGGAAGCTGTCTATTGTCGAGATGGAGGCTTCCCCGAGATGTTCCAGAAGCACGGGATCGATACTCTCCCTGTTCTCAATGAGGCGCTTCGTGATACGGCTCTTCATCTCAAGTGCGGCCTTACGCGTGAAGGTAAGAGTCAGGATCCTCTCGGATGGGATGTGCTTTTCCATGACAAGACGCAGGAAGCGCCAGGAAAGGACCGTGGTCTTACCGCTTCCCGCTCCTGCGGAAACGACACAGTTTTTCTCTGAATATACAACGGCACGCTGCTCATCGCTCAGCGGATACTCCATTGCACCGACAAGTTCACTGAATGTGCTCATTGTATGAAGAACCTCCTTCTGCACACGCTGCGGTAATCACAGAGGGAACAGTTTTCCTTTCCCGGTGTGGCAGTGAACACACCTTCGCACGTTCCCTCAATGTATTTTTCAATCGCTTCACTCATATTATCCTCTGAAGCAGGACTCCTGAGATTCCGTTCGGAAAATGAGTAGTAGGCAAGCTTTCCGACCTCTTCCCCTGTTTTCTCACTCCATACCAGGCTGTAGAACTGAAGCTGGAAAGTCTTTGCATTCTTCTCCGCTGATCCCGTCTTGAAATCGAGAAGGATCCTCCCTTCCCTGTTTTCAAGCATGAGGTCATAACGGCCGATGAATTTCCTTCCATCCCTTTCGCTCTCAAAAGCTCCCTCGATGTCCCTTACATAAAGTCCGTCCCCGAAACCGGAAAAGAAAACATCCATGACGGAAGTGACACCATCTCTGTATGATGATGAAATGAACGACCTGGCATAGAGATCGAAATGGGATTGGGAAAGGCAGTCATCGAAATCCTTTCCCAGCTCCGACACATAGCTCTCCGCATTCCTGTGGTACAGGGTTTCCCCCTTATGGTCCGTGAAGAACTTCTCGACTGCCTTATGAAGGAAAGAACCGATGTCCTGAGTCCTTACCGAAGCAGGTTCGAACTGATCGACATTTCCTGCCGGGATCAGAAGGACTCTTTTAAGATAATCGCGGAAAGGACACTCTCCGTAGTCAGATAGGGCCGAGTAGGAAACACACTGCTCATGTGATGGTATTAAAAGAGCGTCGCGCACTTCCTCCGAGCGGCGATGATGCCTTGATGCAATTCCGTCTGACATTCTCATGCTTCTAAGGACTGCCATGTCAGGCTCATTCCTCCTCTCGTAGTCTTTAACCGTTTTCACGGCTTCCTCTTCCTCAAGGAAGGCCATCGGCACGGCGGCATTACCGCCGTACGTAACATCGCTTCCGCTTATGATCACGTTTTCACCCGATGCCCTGTAATAGGAGAGCAGCGGAAACGTGACATCAATCGTCCTTCTTGCCACCACTTCCCTGTCATCGAGGAATGAAAGCGAAACATCCTTCTTCTTATAGGAGTCATCGGAAAGTCCGATGACGAAGTGATACGGAACCGTGAGAAGGTAGTCCTCTCCGTATGTATAAACCTTTATTCCCGCGCCTCTGACATCCGAAACGTAGTTTATCTTCTCGAGACCACTCACAAAGGCGGAAAACGGATTATTGATCCTGACCTTCAGCTCTGAGAGTGTTTCAGTATACCTGTAAAGCTCCCTTATCGCAAAGCCGTAGCTGTCCCTCGTTTCCTCAGGACATGATTCGAATTCATCATCGGCAAGGAGGAACGAAAAGAGTATTTTAAGACTCTGAAGCATTTCATCTGAGGAAAAGAGCCTTCTTACCGATTTCTTCAGCTTTACATAGAGTTCATATTCCTTCTCATACCCATTGCGGTGCTTAAGCTTCCCTTCCGTCCTGTCAGCGCCTTTGAATGAGCCCTTCTGAAGCCCGTTTGCCGCCATGAACATGACGATGCTTCTTCCCGTTTCCCTGTCCCCGAGGGGAAAGGAAGGATCCATGAAGAGACGCTCCAGGGAGTAGAATGAAAGCTCCTCATCGTAAATGCCTTTCAGTGCGGCAAAAAGCCGTCCCGCCACGGTTTCTGAAAGCTTTACTGAGGACGTGAATGCAAGAGGAATTCCGCGCTCTTCCGATGCCTTCATCAGATGCTCCCTGAGTCTCTTCTGGTCAGGTGTGGATATGATGATGTCTTCCCCGTTTACACCCTTCTCACGCAGCTCGGAGAGCCTGTCGAAGAGATAAGTTATCTCGGCATTCTCATTCTCAAAGCTGAGATACCCTGTCCTCTCATCCTTTTCAGGTGAAAATCCCTTAATGAAGGGAACGTCTCCAGTTTCAGCCATGAACTTCTGCATATTCGGCTCGGCATCATACGCAACCAGCAGATATGTCTTTTCAGAAGACTTTTCATTCACCGTATGGGTAAACCACCCCGGTTCAAAGAGCATGTTTGAGTCAAGGAATTCCCCATATGCCTTCCTGAGCAGCATGAGGTCCTCTAGAAGCTCCTGTTTTTTTATTTCAGTCCTTTCCATTTCCCCCAGGGACGGAAGAATATCCGCAACTGAGGAAGCGAAACGTGACTCTGTCTCACTGTAGAGCGGGTTATATATGTATTTCAGTTCGCTTCCGCGAAGCAAGAGAAAGTCATGGGCAAAGAAGATCCTTATGTACCTGTTCGAGGGCGTCCGGTCCTTAAAGGACGGCGCATAACGCGATGCAAAGTCATCAAATGCCAGTGCCCTGTCTGCCAGGACTGCACTTCTTCTTTCCTTTGCATAGTGTGAAAGGTAAAACCGCTTCACGGTCTCTGTCGGAAAGACAGGTATGTACCGGTCGTCATCAAGCAGGGTGAATATCTGTTGTTTTATGGTCATGCTTAAATTATATAGGAAACTCCTCCCTTTTGGAGCCGGTGGCGGGAAAAACCCGCTTCTCCATGGTTATTTTTCACCCCTGTACCACGGTACCTAAGCATTTTACGCTTTTCCGCCTTTCTGCTAATATCAATCATCATGGAAAAGCACACCCGCTTCACATACCTGCTGACATTCATCATGCTCCTCCTGGTCTGGCAGGTCGGAGGCGGCCTTGTCATGCTTTCATTCTTCTCCTTTTTTCCGGGAGACGGGATGATTTCATCCTTCATCGGAGTATGCATACCGCACATCGTCCTCTTCTTTTCAGCCCTGTTCACAATTAAGAAGGTACTTCATGAGAACATCAGGGATGAAAGGCACTCATTTAAAAGCTATGCCCTGACGGGCATAATATCATTTACCGTCATCGCACTCTTCCAGCTTCTGCACCTTGATGAAATGCATCCTTCAGGACACGGACTTCTTATGTGGCTTGAGATGCTTCCCCTTGTTATTATCATCACTCCGCTTCAGGCTGCCGCTGAGGAACTGCTTTTCAGATACATGATCCATAAAATGACATTCAGGGAAAAAAGCTTTAAACAGGTGCTGATCGCAGGAGTGATTTCAGGATTTGTTTTCCTCCTTTTTCACATGGCCGCAAACACGGAATTCAGGACATCCCCTTCCTTCTGGCTTTATGCCTACTATTTTCTTTTCGGTTTTTACGCAATGGCCCTTACGGCATACACGGATGATATAACCTATGCACTCATCATCCATGCTGCAAACAACATCTTCGTGCTTACGGTTGCGGGATACACTTCATCAGCCCTTCAGGGTGCCCCTCTTTTCATTACGGAGGGAGTGCCCTCCCCTCTTATTTCGTCCATTACGCTCACTGCCGTGTTTTCAGCAGTGACAATATATCTTACAGGAGCAGAAAATGCCAAAAAAGAAAAAACTGAGTAAGGCAAAGAAGCACAGGCTGCTTAAGGCAGCGGTGCTTCTCATCGTTCTCATCATCCTTTTCATCGTGCTGTGCTACATCACGCCTTCAGAAAGTGAAACGCTATCGGCAAGCGGTGAGTACACCAACCTGGAGCTGCCTTCACCCATCCCCGGAGAGCAGATCGTTCACCATACGGGATACATCCTGAGTTACAATGAGGAAGCAGAGCAGCCCTCCTACGTTGCATATGAGCTGACGCGCGAAGAGGTCTGGGGAGGTCTTGACCGTGCGGATGACTTCAGGGAGGACAAAAGCATAAAAACAGGATCAGCGGTTCTCAGCGATTACAAAGGGTCAGGATACGACAGGGGACACATGGCACCTGCCGCGGACTTCAAGTGGTCTGCTGAAGCGATGAGCGATACCTTCTACCTTTCAAACATGTCCCCTCAGGTACCGTCCTTCAACAGGGGCATCTGGGGGGACCTGGAAGCAGTCGTGAGACAGATGGCAGTGGACAATGAGAAAGTTTATGTCGTAACAGGTCCCGTACTGACTGACGGACCATATAAGACCATCGGCAAAAACCAGGTTGCAGTACCAAATCAGTACTACAAAGTCATCCTTGACTACACCGATCCCGATATAAAGGCCATAGGCTTCGTGCTTCCGAATTCCGATGAAACCGAAAAGCTCGAAACCTACATCATGAGCGTCGATGAAGTGGAGAAGATCACGGGACTTGATTTCTTTTATCAGCTCCCTGATGACGAGGAAGCGGTAATAGAGTCCTCTGTCGATCCTTCGAAGTGGAACCTGAAGCCTTATACGGGCACGAAGGATGAGAACAGGACACTTCTGGATAATCCCGTTACGGGTAACAGTGAAAAGGATAAGGTACTTGATCTTTTTTTTGAAGTGTTCACAAGATTCAAGAAGGAAGTATTTGCACTTCTGGGCATCACGGATATAGCCAGAGGACTCGGACTTCTCTGACCGGAGGAAAAAATGAAAAAAGCACTTTTGGTAATAGACATGCAGAATGACTTCATTGACGGAGCGCTGGGCTCTGCAGCCGCTGAGGCCACCGTCAGTGTCATTAAGGAAAAAATTGAAAGCTATAACAGGGAAGGATTTCCCGTCGTCGCGACAAGGGACATACACCCTGAGGGCTATCTTACCGACATTGAGGGCAGGAGGGTTCCCAGGCACTGCATCAGGGGTGAAAAGGGTTCTGAGCTGACACCAGCTTTTTCAGGTCTTGCATTCACTCAGGTCGTGGACAAGAACAACTTCATGGCATCCCCTGAAGAACAGCTGAAAATAAAGGAAGCCCTCGGGGATCCGGATGAGCTGGAGATCTGCGGTCTCTGCGCTGACATCTGTGTCGTCTCGAATGCACTGATGGCAAGGATGCTCTTTCCGGATGCGAAAATAACCGTTGACAGGAAAGCAACTGCCGGAACGACGCCTGAAGCTACGGATGCATCGTTTTCTGTCATGAAAAGCTGTCTGATCGACGTGATCTGAAACATCAGCCACCCTCGGGTGGCTGATATTTTATCCTACAGTCTGAAAACCAGTTTCACTATGAAAGCCACTAGCCAGGCTATCACGCACTGAAGCACGACGACACCCGCGGCGCGCACCCCTCCGAGCTCACGCTTCACAGCCGAAATGGCTGCAACGCACGGCGTATAGAGCAGTGAGAATACAAGGAATACAAAAGCTGAACCTGAAGTGAAGAGACTCTGGATGGAGGATCCGGGAAGCAGTACGTTCAGTGTGCTGACTACGCTCTCCTTTGCGGTGAAACCGGTGATGAGTGCGGTTGAAATCCTCCAGTCATCGAATCCGAGCGGGCGGAACACAGGGTTTATGATACCGCCCAGGAGTGCAAGCAGGCTGTTCTCAGGATCAGATACCACATTGAGTCTCACATCAAAGGTCTGAAGCGCCCAGATCACGATGGTTGCGATGAATATGATCGTAAATGCCTTGGTGAGAAAATCCTTTGCTTTATCCCACATGAGCCTTGCCACGCTTTTCGCGCTGGGAAGGCGGTAATTGGGAAGTTCCATTACGAAGGGAACAGGCTCTCCCCTGAAGACGAACCTGTTTGAGATCAGGGCAACGACTATTCCCACGATTATTCCTATGAAGTAGAGCCCGATCATAACAAGTGCCGCATACTCCGGGAAGAACGCAGCTGAGAAGAATGCGTAAATCGGGAGTTTTGCACTGCAGCTCATGAACGGGACAAGCAGTACAGTCATCTTCCTGTCCCTTTCACTCGGAAGGGTGCGTGTTGCCATTATTGCGGGAACCGAACAGCCGAAGCCGATCAGCATCGGAACGAAGCTTCTTCCCGAAAGTCCCAGTTTTCTTAAAAGCTTGTCCATGACAAAGGCAACCCTGGCCATATAGCCTGAGTCCTCAAGAATGGAAAGAAAGAAGAAAAGCACTACGATGTACGGCATGAAGCTCAGTACGGAACCGACGCCAGTGAATATTCCATCGATGACAAGGGAGTGCACCACCGGGTTGATGCCGAACGCGGTAAGGGCCGCATCGGTAACATCCGTAAGTTTTCCGATAAGAATCTCCAGAAGCCATGAGAGCGCGTTTCCGACAGGTCCGAATGTAAGGAAGAACGATGCACCCATTATAAGGACAAAGAACGGGATGGCCGTGTACTTTCCGGTCAGTATCCTGTCTGACTTCTGGCTTCTTAAATGCTCCTTACTCTCATGGGGCTTGACGACACATGCCTGTGTCACCGTTTCGATGAACGTGAACCTCATGTCCGCGATCGCAGCCATGCGGTCACGTCCGCCCTCCTCTTCCATCTGGGTGAGGATGTGCTCGATCATGTCCTTTTCATTCTGATCGAGACCCAGAAGGTCCTCAACTGCCTTATCATCCTGACAGATTGCGGTTGCGGCAAAACGTCCAGGATAGTTTTCAGCTGCCGCATGATCCTCGATGAGGTGAATTATGGCATGTATTGCCCTGTGCACGGCACCGCCGTCCGCGCCTCCCGGGAGGCAGAAATCATGACGCAGCGGAACGGCACCTGTAAGCCCGACGCTCATTGCATGTTCGATGAGTTCGTCGATGCCTTCATTCTTCGCCGCACTGATGGGAACCACGGGAACCCCGAGAGCCTGTTCAAGCGCGTTGATTCCGATTGTACCTCCGTTTTCCCTGACCTCATCCATCATATTGAGGGCAACAACCATGGGAAGCCCGAGCTCCATGAGCTCCGTCGTGAGATAGAGGTTTCTCTCAATGTTGGTCGCATCTATGATGTTTATTATTCCGTCGGGATGGTTCTTTATCAGGAAGTCACGGGTGACGATTTCCTCTGCCGTGTAGGGTGAAAGGGAATAAATTCCCGGAAGGTCGGTGACAGTCATGTTCAAGTGTCCCCTGACAGTTCCGTCCTTACGGTCCACGGTGACACCGGGGAAGTTTCCCACATGCTGGTTTGAGCCGGTAAGCTGGTTGAAGAGAGTTGTCTTGCCGCAGTTCTGGTTTCCGACCAAAGCGAACTTCAGCGGCTTTGACGAGGACTTTGCCAGTTTCCTTGAAGAAATGCTTTCCCCGACACCCGGATGCCTGATCGCATTTATGCGTTCCCTCCTGACTTCCTCGCTGACGGGATGCATGTCATGAACATTCGAGAGACTGATGTACTTCGCGTCATCCTTCCTGATCGTGAGCTCATAGCCCCTCACCCTGATCTCCATGGGGTCTCCCATGGGGGCAACCTTTATCATGGTGACTTCCACTCCCGGTGTCAGTCCCATGTCGAGGATGTGCTTTCTGAGGCTTACTTCGGGAGTCTCTACACTCTCGATGTAAGCATCCTTACCAATCTGCAATTCATCTAATGTCATGGACCGAATAGTATCACTGTTAGCCATGGCTAACAAGTACCTACACCACTGATTTTCCCTTATCAGAACGGATGTAGAACACGACGCTTAAAACGGTTCCGACCAGCCAGCCAACGGGCCAGCTCAGCCATATTCCGATATAGCCTAAGAATGCTGAGAAAATGAATGCAAGTGCCACACGGAGGATGAGATCGGCAAAGGTTGATATGACGAAGGGAAGCATCCTTCCCATACCCCTCAGGACCGCATCAGTGATGATCTTGACCGCAACGACCGCATAGAACGGGGAGACTATCATCTGGAAGGCACGTCCTGCCTCGATGATTTCAGACTCATCAGCGGAAACGAACATGATGAGCAGGTATTTTCCGAAGAAGAAAAACAGCACAGTCACCGGTATTATGAATAAGATGCCTATGCCAAGTCCGTTGCGGTAACCGCTTTTCACCCTGTCACTCTTTCCGGCTCCGATGTTCTGCGCCACGAAGGAAGAAACTCCGCTTCCAAGCGTCGTCAGAGTCGTTATGACCATGTTGTTGAGCTTTATTGCCGCAGCATATGCAGCCATGACAACGGCACCGAAGCTGTTGATGACACTCTGAATCATGATGTTTCCGACGGATACGAATAGCTGCTGACAGGTGGAAGGTACTGCAACCTTAAGGATCTTTCCAAGCAGCGGGAATGAGAACAATACGGCTTTACCCTCATGAACCATTGACTTAAGTCTTCTGAAAAGCACTGCGCACGAAACCACCGAACTTAATCCCTGACACATGAAGGTTGCCCAGGCAACACCTGCAACCCCCATATGGAAAACGGCAACGAAGATTATGTCGACGATGATGTTCAGTACTGACGAGAATGCCAGGAAGATGAACGGCGTGCGGCTGTCTCCCATGGCGGAGAAAATCCCGGTTGCCACATTGTAGAAAAATAGGAAGAAGACACCGTATATGTATATGTCCAGATATTCCGCAGATGGTGCCATGAGCTCAGCGGGAGTCTGAATCAGCTCAAGCAGCATGTCCGTAAAGACAAGCCCTGCACCCATCAGCAGAAGGCACAGGCAGAACGTATAGATGAATGTGGTTGAGATCGCACTCTTAACGTCCCCGTACCGCTTTGCACCGAAGAGCTGGGACACGACCACAGAGCATCCCATGTTTATACCGAAGGCAAATGAAATGTAGACAAGGGTAATTTCATAGGAATTACCGACTGCGGCAAGTGCTGAGCTTGAAATGAGTTTACCCGCTACAAGGGAATCGGTGATGTTGTACATCTGCTGAAATATCATCGATCCAAGAAGAGGAAGTATGAACCGTACGAGTGTACCCCGGACATTTCCAACTGTAAGATCTTTGTTCATGGCCACAAAAATAGTGTTTTTCCATAAAAATATTCAAGCACTTCTGCTAGAATCGAATTATGAGAAATAAGATCTGCATCAATGATTGCTGGACTTTCAGCAAAGAGAACACCAAAGAGACTGTGAACCTCCCCCACACCTGGAATGCAGTTGACGGCATGGACGGCGGAAACGACTACTGGAGGG
>JBJEWN010000331.1:0-9276 GCA_051885075.1 Bullifex sp. | reverse complement strand
TGCTCCTCTTCCTTACTTTTTCTCTGTCTCACCCACAACTATCCCTGAAGCCTCAAAATGATTCTCATTAAAAATGCCTGTCTGTATGCACCTGAGAAACTCGGGTATAAGGACATATTGATCGGAGGCGGCGAAATTCTTGCCGTCAGTGACCATCTTGAGCTGACGCTTCCTTCCCCTGAAGTGATTGATGCTGAAGGGGAAATGGTTCATCCGGGGCTTATTGATGTTCATGTGCATGCGATCGGCGGAGGCGGGGAAGCGGGGATGCTGTCCCGTGTTCCTCCTCTTTCGGAAAAGAAGATTGCGGATGCCGGTGTGACATCCCTCGTGGGGGTTCTCGGAACTGACGGATACACCAGAACCGTCAGGGATCTTGTTTCGAAAATAAAAGGTTACAGGGAGTGGGGGCTTTCAGCCTGGGCACTGACCGGAAGCTATCAGATCCCGTCCCTGACACTGACGGGAAGTGTCGGCGATGACATTGCGTTCGTGGAGGAGATCATCGGAGTCAAGGTCGCCATAAGTGATCACAGGTGCTCATTCCCGACTACCGAGGAACTCATCAGACTTGCATCCGAAGTGAGGCTTTCATCCCTGGTTGCCGGAAAGGCAGGCATCGTTCATTTTCACGTGGGTGCATCCCCTCTGGGTATTTCCCAGCTTTTTGAAATAAGGGAAAGAACCGGAATGCCTGTGCGTCATCTCTTTCCGACTCATATGGGAGGCCATATGGATCAGGCGGAAAAGTGGCTTGCAATCGGAGGAAACGTGGATATAACGTGCCATGGGGATGCTGATGAAAAGGCCGCATTGCTCCTTGAACGTTATCCGGATAAGGTGACCATGTCTACTGATTCCAATGGATCATTCCCAAAATGGAATGATGATAAAAGTGCAATCATTGGCATGGGTGCAGGTTCGATAATGGAACTGAAAGTTTATCTTGATAAACTCCTGAAATCAGGACTGGATAAAACCATTGCCATAAAGGCCGTCACGTCCAATGCCGCTTCTGCGATGCAGCTGAAGAAAAAGGGATGCATAGCTGAAGGTATGGATGCCGATCTCGTGATAAGAAACGGAAGCGGCATCAGATATGTGATTGCAAACGGAAGCGTTCTTGTCCGTGAAGGCGTGGCAAAGGAAAGTATGTATGAGGGAGTCTAGAATTCAGGTTCAGACTCAAATGTAACACGATTAAGAGTATCGGGATGGATGAAAGAGAGAGAGCGTGCATGGAGGCAGAGCCGCTCTCCTTCCTTTCTCTCTCCGTACAGCCTGTCTCCCACTATCGGCAGCCCCAGTCCGGATGCTGCATGGACTCTTATCTGATGTGTTCTTCCCGTGCGGGGGAAGAACAGCACCCGGGTGACCTTTTCCCCGTTCAGTACCTCAACCCTGAGCCTTCTGAAATGCGTTATGGCACTCTTTCCCTTTTCATGGTCCACTATCTGGTATGGCCTGTTATCGGTATCGAGCCTGATCGGGAGGTCTATGACTCCTTCGTCCTCTTTAAGCACGCCTCTGAGAAGTGCTTCATAGACTTTTTCCGTCTGACGGGCTTCAAACTGCATGGATATGTCCCGTTTTGCCTTCTCTGTTTTTGCAAACACCATTATGCCCGATGTGTCCATGTCCAGCCTGTGGCATGATGGAAGGGATGGGCTGTCGGGGAAGAGTTCCTTTATCCTCACTGACGCCGAATCATATTTATCATCACCTTTTCCCGGAGTGCTGAGCATCCCCGCTTCCTTGTTTATGATGGCAACCGATTCGTCGCTGTATATCAGATCAAGTGAAAGAAGGTGTTTCATCAGGGGACGGCACTTTTCATCGCATGGGGGGTAGAGAACTCCGTTTTTCCTTGTATCGCTGTCACGTCCGACAAATATTTCCGCCAGCGATATGGGTGTGAAACCTTTCCTGAAACAGTATGAAAGAAGCTTTACGGCCGCGCAGTCACCCATTCCCGTGACGTAGTTTGCTTTTATCTCATCAAAGCCGAAGCTGCCCCTGAGGGAGCTGAAGCGGTAGAGTGACCTTATTCTGTCAAGGCACTCGTTTGAAAGGGAACGTCTGATTGGAACAAGGTCTTTCTCTCCATGGTCTATCCTGTCAGAGTAGCAGTGAAGCATGGTGTCATACTCACTGACAGTTTCCTCAAATGCCTTTGCGGAGAAGCATGGCGGAACATAGCCCTTTACCGTGTAAACGCCGTCAAGTGCACCGGAAAACGCACGGAGTATTACTGTTTCCCCTGTGGCTGTGCGTGCAGTGAGAAGTCCCAGCATTATGCCTTTGTCATCAAAGGCATGGGATACCGGATGACGTCCTTCCGCATCGAAGGCCCCGCGCATCATTATGGTTCCGATTTCTTTTCTCAGGATTTCCTCAGCTTCCCTGTAAGGCAGGATGAAGTCCACTATTCAAGCACCGCCATAAGGTATTCGTTGAGGGATGATCCCTGATACATGAGTCTGTAGAGTGCCTGAACCAGGGGAAATTTCCTCTCAAGATGCTGCTTTTGGGTCATTTCCCCGAAGAGCTTTATCGTCCTGTAGCCTTCAATGACGGTGGCGCTTTCCCCGTTCCGGTGTCCGAATCCCTTACCTATGAGCATGCCGAAAGTCCTGTTTCTTGAAAGGTCGTTGAGACCGGTCAGACCCAGGTCCCCGATTCCGCAGTAGCGGAAGATGACTTCCTCGTCACAGTCGAAAAGCTTCAGAAAGCCCCGCATTTCATTTACTGCCTTAGTGTAGATCAGGAAGTCAACATTCGGACTGTTATACCTTCCCGAAACAAGGCCGATGGCGATTGCATACATGTTTTTCAGGATGGATGTCAGTTCAACGGCCCTGATGTCATCCGTATGGTCAAGCGTAAGCCCCGTATTCCTGAAAAGCATGTTCTTCACCAGGTCGTAGTCACATTCCTTTCCGCCGAACGTAAAGGCTGTGGGAAATCCGTTGAGAACCTCAATTGCAAAGGATGGTCCCTTCATGCTTGCCGTCCGCTCGAACGGAATCTTTTCCGTGATGAATGCTCCGTCATCACTCATTCCCTTTGCCAGGTTGATGACCAGCGGATTCCTGCCTTCAGTGTACTTCCTGATTTCCACGGAAAACGGAACAATGGCCTTTGAAGGAATGACAAGGAATATTTCATCGGCTTCAGAGAAGACGCTGAAGTCTCCCGTTGCCACAAGCGAGCGGTTTAAGAATCTTGTCGGAAAGTATTTTCTGTTCTTGTGTTCGCTGTTTATTGATTCAACCACATCTTCCTCGACGGAGTGGATTATCACGCGGTTGTCACTGTTCCATGCCAGGCGCTCGCTGATCGCAGTACCGAATACGCCGCCTCCGGCGACCACTATGGTGTTTTTGCTCATTCTGGTTCCTCAGATTTTCTTTATGATATATACCCTGGATGAGAAGTCAGGCATTACCCGCATGCCTTCACCGTAACCTGATCCCGAGCATTTTTCGGAGAGTCTTATTCCGGCCCACTTAAGGGTGTCTCCGGTAACTTCATAGCTCTCCTCTTCTTTTCCGTATTTCCTTACATCGTCCCCGATATCCCATACAGGTGACCTGTCGTCACGCCGGACAACCCTGTATACAAAGCTCTCGTTTGCCTGTGATATCTTAAGTATTTCGTCCTCACAGTTTGACCTCATCAGTGTCTGTACGTAAAGCACGATGATTGTGCTTCGGTCAGGGGAGGCAGCACTCCAGACTGTGATGTTTCCGCTCTGTTCCTTCCTGAAGGTACCGAACTGAAGGACCTGCCTGTACTGCTTGTAGAACTCAACCTGATCCTTTACCGCAGCTTTTTCCCTGTCACTGTACTTCATTATGTCAATGGAGTAGTTCAGAACACCGAAAATGGCAACGTCGAATCTGGTTTCAGGATCAGTGCTCCTGAATGTGGCATAGTTCGGAGAAGTTGAGACGCTGGTTCCGCATACGCTCAGCGGATAGAGCATCGATGTTCCTTCCATTATGGGAATGCGTTCGATCGGGTCTGAAGAGTCACTGGTCCAGATTGCTGATCCGTAGCACAGCATTCCCAGATCGAAACGGGCTCCTCCTGAAGCACAGTTTTCCAGAAAGAGGTTGGGAAATGCAACCGCAATGGATTTCTGGATCCGGTAAAGCGCCAGGATGTAACGGTGCTGATATTCTCCCATGCTCATTATTCCGGGGTTTGCGGACCATATGTCGCTAAGATGCCTGTTCATGTCCCATTTGATGTAGTCGACGTTTGCATTCTGGATGAGATGCTTCATCGTTGATATAAGGTATTCCTGAACATCATCCCTCGTGATGTCCAGAAAGTACTGGTTACGGCATACGGCATGGGTCTTCCGTGCCGGATCTCCCAGCATCCAATCAGGATGTTTCCTGTAAAGGTAGGAACTGAGACTGACCATCTCCGGTTCAAACCAGAGGCCGAACATCATGCCCCTTCTGTGACATTCCCTGGCTACCGTTGCAAGTCCTCCGGGAATTTTCAGCGTGTTGACCTGCCAGTCTCCTAAGGATGATGTGTCATCATTTCTTGCACCGAACCATCCGTCATCAAGCACGAATGCCTCAAAGCCCAGCTCCGCTGCCTGCTTTATGAGGCCGGTAAGCTTTCTTTCCTCGAAACCGAAGTGAACCGCTTCCCAGGTATTGAAGGCGATCGGGCGGAGTCTGTCCTTCCACGGTCCCCTCTGAATGTGGTCCCTGATGAAGCGGTGGGCTTTGTCGGCCAGGTCGTCAGGGCCGAGATGGGAATACAGCATGATGGCTTCAGGAGTTTCAAATGCGCACCCGGAATCAATTTCAGCTTCAAATGTGTCATCGTTTATTCCGGTAAGGACGTGGGTCTTGCCGAACTGGTTGACCTCAACGACTTCCCTGTGGGAGCCTGAATAGATGAGGTTCGTCATGTAACACTGCTCATCCCTTCTGCTTTTCAGTATGATTCCGGGATTGGCCTCGGCTGATGAAGCACCCCGCCTCGATTCATTGATGTATTTGCCGTATGTCAGGCACTGCCTTGTTTCCTTTCTCTCCCTGAGCTGGGCTCCTGTGAACGTGATGAGCTCATAATCATGATCGGGAAGATCGAGCTGAAGTGAATAGGCACTTCTGAGAGTCAACGGCTCTGATGATGTGTTTTCAATCACGACCCTTCTTGTTATCGTGTCGCTGTCGTCAAAGAGTGTGTAGTACAGTGTTGCCTTCACTCCTGCCACCGTATCAGTGAACTCAAGTGCGACGCCGCATGTGTTCTGATCACTGCCAAGTGCCTGAAGCAGGGATGATGAGAAGCGCTCGATTCCGGTAAAGTGCGTGTATCTGGAAAATCTCAGATCCAGGGTGCGGACTTTTTTCTTTCCGGTGCTCACCGCAATTGAAGGAGTCCTGTAATCACCTTTGTCCTCCGTGGAGAACTCACTCATCAGGTTACCCGGCTGGACCGTCACGTCATCCGGTGTGAGGGAGGTTTCATTTACCCGCGGGCGAACATGTTTTTCCCTCAGGGCCTGAATGTCATATTCCGGATTCCTGAGCCTTTTTCCGTAGTAGAGATGCTCTGCAAGTCCCAGCTCGTTTATCAGGAATATGTAACTGGTATTCTCCGTTGCAAGGTGAAACATGTTGTTTTTGATCGTGATCATAAAACTCTCCTTCTATTAAGGCGCTCCATGGTATAGTATATGGTGAAAAGGAAGTTTTGCAAACATGGATATTCGCCGCATACCATTATGGGCCTCAAGAAATGCCACCGTCATGAGCAACGACTCAGTCAGGGCAGTCATTGAGGATCAGGGGGAAATCGCACTTGAGCTCAGCGCAGCAAACGTTCAGGGAGGGCGGGTCAACGCACTCTCCTTACCATATTTCCGTGGAACGGGGAGCGGTGTGCTTTCCGATGAAAACACTGACTGGTACAAAAGCAAGCAGAGGACCTATACGGCAGGTGGCATTTATTTCACCTTTCCCTCCTCTTCCGAGGAACACATACTCTCATCAACCACATACTGGATGCTCAGAAGGTACGGAAGCGAAAGCCGGTATGGAGGTGTCTGGCGGGTTTCGGAGATGAAGTCCCGTGAAATGGGCAACCGTTACCGCATCACGAAGCTGGACTACATGATGCCGTCCCACCCTGTATTATATACATATATAAAGGTGACCAATACCGATGAGATCCCGCTGGAGTACAATGTCTCAGTGCATGCCATGCTGTCTTCCCCTTTCCTTGAGTCCGGATGCCTGGTTTCCTCCTCATCCGCTGAGTTCTCAGCGTATCCTCCCAATCTCAGGGAGGTTGCATTCAACAGGCTCAGGAGCGGGGTAAGATTCGGTGACCTGAAGCATGCTCCCGGTCTGAGGGGCCAGAATGCCGATCTTTCATACATTCCGGGGCCTACCGGAACCTACGATTATGTCATGGGACGCCTTAAGGGCGGGGATGAAATAGGGTGGAATACCGTTATCAATCCCCGTCAGCAGCTGCTCTGGTGTTCCTTCTTTCCATCACCTTCAAGCAGGCTTCCTCCAGAGGTAATCAGGTTTCCGCACATTGACTTCGCATTCAACTTCCTCGGGCGCATGGATTCCCCCTGGGCTCTCTATGAAGGAGGAACCCCTCAGGTATTCTCCCTTACGGCAGGCTTCGGACTCATGAACCATCACGGAGCCTTTGACGGACTTCTTACCGATGTGATACCGGGCGGGGAAAGCCGCGTGATGGTATATGCAAATGCATTCACCGCCTTTGACAATCCGAGGATAGGAGGAGGCTTCTATTCGGTGGAGAGGGCAGAGCACGGACTTGTGTTCAAACGTACGAAGAGTTATGCATATCTTCAGTGTGATCATACTTTCCGCCAGCTCATTGATGTGGCAGGTGACATACTCAGGGATGATGAGCAATAAAAAAATGCATCCCTGAAAAAGGGGATGCATCAGTTCAGAGCCTTTCGATTGCGGCACTGATGATCTGCTCCGTGACGGCTTCTAATATATCACCAGTGCGCCATAAGGGTAGTAGTATGGAGTGGGGGTGAAGTTGAAGTTGAAAGCCACATACGGGATGGCAGAGAGACATACATCCGAAACTGAAGACGAAATCGGGAATTTTGCCGATCCGACCACACCCGCGGCGAATGAGAAGAAATCGAGGGATGGGGGAGTAAGCACGACCGATACATCAGCTCCCGGTCCGAGAGAGTAATATTCGCTTCTGCCTCCGAAGGTATAGAAACCGAAATCAGGACCGACTGTAAGGTTTATCTTTGCTGCCCTAGTCAGTGAGAAGGTGAAGAAGGGACCAACGAGTACATCAACCCCGAGGTAGTTGCGGCTGTTACCGACGCCGAAAAGAATGTCGAACCTGGAACCGAGTCCGATACCGAATGAGCGCGTGTCGTCAAGGCCTGCGAAATTGAAGCTGAATCCGAGATCGATGCTGCTGTATAAGGCATCATTGGTGTAGTACACGGCGCCATAGCCCGTCGTGATGTTTGAGAATGAGTAGAAATCATCCCCGTCATCCAGATCGTCATATGCAAAAGCCGCAGTAACCGGGATGAGGAGAATAAGGATGGCTGCAAGAATTTTTTTCATTGTTTAACCTCTTGTAAGACATTTTCCATTATATCCGGCATTCATGTCAAACGATTTGCAAAATGAGGGTTGAATTATTCCTGGGGATTTGGTAAATTAATCATGTAGTTAAGGTGTTGTACCCAAGTGGCCTAAGGGAACGGTCTGCAAAACCGTCTTTCATCGGTTCGAATCCGATCGACACCTCTGAAGGGATCACGCATGTGGTCCCTTTTCTCATATTGCCATTTTTAACACCCGATTGTAAAATACTGCTGATGTTTACCAGATATAAGACGGACAGCAGGGGGCGTAACATCCCTGTTGCAAAAGTATACACGCATGATGAACACCCCATAAGGAATTCCCAGATCGATAAGGATGCGCTCTGGGTCATCCGGCGCATTCAGGCAAACGGGGAAAAGGCATATATAGTAGGTGGAGCGATAAGGGATCTCATGCTCGGACGTTCCCCGAAGGATTTTGATATTGCGACCAGCGCGTCTCCCAAACAGATTCAGCGTCTTTTCTGGAATTCACGCATAATAGGACGCAGGTTCCGCATCGTCCACATATTCTTCAATAACAAGATCATCGAGGTGACGACCTTCCGCTCCGACGAGGAGAACTTCGGAGAAGGAAACAATAACATATTCGGGACAATGGAACAGGATTCCCATCGCCGTGACTTCTCGATCAACAGTCTTTATTACAACCCTCAGGACGGACATCTCATAGATTTCAACAATTCTATGGCAGACTTTGAGAAGAAGCGCATCCGTTCCCTTATTCCGCTTAAATACTCATTTACCGAGGATCCGGTAAGGATGGTGAGGGCTCTGAAGTATCAGGCAACGACCGGTTTTTCCCTCACGGTGGGAGTGCGCTTCGCCATCTGGCGTGACCACAGGGCGATCAGCAGCGTATCCACATCAAGGCTTACAGATGAAATCAGCAAAATACTCTCAAGCGGACACTCAGCCACTATTTTCTCCCTGCTTTCCTCCTACAGGCTGCTGCCTCTCATCGCACCGTGCATTTCCCAGTACATGAAGTATGACAGGATGCCAGCCGATCTTACTCAGCTGGATGAACGCATCAGGGATTCCAGAAGTCAGGGAGTGCGTGACGTAAGTGAGGCTGAGATGATAAGCTATCTTGCCCGATCCGTCATCGTGCTTGAAAACCCGGATCTTCCGTATGAGGAACTCAGGAAAGAGGTATACCGGCAGATCAAGGTGCTTCTGTCTCCCCTTACACCTCCCAATTATGAGATTGAGAAGGCTGTGGAGTTCATACTTTCATCCATGGGACACAGGGCCCGCAGAAAGCAGGCTTCCAGGAAGAAAAACCCGAAGGGCCAGAAAAATCCGTCACAGAGGAAGCCCAAAAAGAAAGCAGGAGCTGCCGTGGAAGCTCCGGTAAGTGCAAAAACCTCTGCTGAGGCACATGACATGTGAGTTAAGAGACACGCTTTGAAAGGCGTGTCTTTTCTTTTTGAATAAAGATGCGTGAGATAAGCAAACCACTGATCAGAGACACCATGGTTTTCTGTTGACATTGATTTGATTATGATTGATATTATCAGTAATAATATCAGTGATTCGGAAAACACTATGACCTCAAAAGAAAGAAAGTGTGAAATTGATTTCATTTTGTAATTATTCAG
>JBJEWN010000330.1:0-2258 GCA_051885075.1 Bullifex sp. | reverse complement strand
TTCAGGAACTCACTTAACGTTCCTATATATAATAAACGGAAAAGTGAAAGTTTTTTTTGTTCTCAAAGCACTGGTACAGGTTGGAATATAGGTGGAAAAGCGTTTATTTTGGTGTTATTCCAGTAAGTCCATGATATCATTTTCCTGTAGGGGGCTCTGATGAGAAAGAACCTTAAAACAAACATTATGGCTCTGGCCATTCTCGTAATCCTGTGCTTTGCCGCTCTGTTCATTGCCGACAGAATCCAGCGGGATGGCGGCAGGGTGGATATTGAAACGGGATTCATTTCAACGGACAGGGGAAATGTCGCATATAAACTTTATGTTCCTGGAAGTGCAACAGCAGGCAATAAGGCACCCGGTGTCCTGCTTCTGCATGGTTACCAGAATGACCATGAGACAAGTGCGGCATATGCAATTGAGTTATCCAGAAGAGGAGCCGTCGTTCTGGCAATCGATGAGTACGGACACGGGGATACACCCATTCCCATGAAGGAACGCGGCTGGACGAACCATAAAGTCACCGTAAGCTATGGTAATGACAGTGAGTCTGATAATACTTATGTTCAGATTTCAGGTCCTCTCAGATATAAGGTCCTCATGAACTTCTCAACACTCTCATTCTTCAATGATAGGTATTCAAAGGGTTCAGACGGATCAGAAGTAGCTGACAGCTCAATGGGCGGTATAGCCGCATATGCATACCTTGCATCCCTTCCTTATGTGGATAACATGAGACTTGGCATTTCAGGGCATTCAATGGGTACCTGGGCAAGCTGGTCCGTTGCTGCCGCATATTCTGGTGCCAAGGATGAGAACGGAACAGACATTACACCTAAGGCAACAGTGCTTCAGTGCGGGGAACTGTTCCGTGACAGCGTATATGATAACAGTGAATACAGTTTCTCAAACGTCCTGCTTCTTCAGGCAAAGTACGATGAGTTCTCCTACTTCCGCGATTATGACTCTTTCGTGACAGATGCCACACTGGATACTCCGCTCCGAACTGAGTTCCTCGGTGTGAGTGCCGCTGAAAGCGAGTGGAACACAACCTACGGAAGTTTTGCTGACGGCAGTGCAAGAAGGATTGAACTTCTTAACACCAACCACCGTCTTACAACCCATGACTCACATGGCATGAGTGCCGCAATGGAGTGGTTTGACAATGCAATTGATCTTGATGATTCACATTTCTACACGGATCATGTGTTTGGAAAGAAGGAAGCACTG
Organism: Bullifex sp.; assembly: GCA_051885075.1. Classification (GTDB taxonomy): domain Bacteria; phylum Spirochaetota; class Spirochaetia; order Sphaerochaetales; family Sphaerochaetaceae; genus Bullifex. The sequence continues at coordinate 1,028 of JBJEWN010000330.1, read as the reverse complement.
GTCTTTGCCGCAATGCTTTCAGCCATTGCCGCAATGATTCCTCTGATGAACATCATCCTGGAGACACCGTTCTTCAGCGGTGTCGTTACCGGAATCCCTGACAGGCCTCAGAGGGAAAAAACAGGCGGTAAGTGGTGGAAAGGCGCCATCATCACGGTACTTATTGCAGCCATCACATACCCGTTCATGACACAGCTCGGACACGGACTGCTTCCGCTTCCCGAGAACATCTTCAGGATGACGATCGGAAACGGCTTTTTAAGCTGGTATCTGCTCCTTATAGTGATAATGCTCATCACAACTTACATTCCGTACATGAAGTCAAAAAAGACAGGGGATCCGATCGATGCCGCTGATCTGGGTTTTGCACGGGAAAGCTACCTTGCGAAGTTTGACTGGAAGCTTCTGGGAAAATCGGCCCTGCTGGTGCTGCTGATGCTCTCTCTTATGTATGTGATTCTGATGATTTCATACACTGTCTTCAAGCTTGACCTAAGGTTCATCTGGCCGTTCTTCCGCCTCTTCTCAGCTGAGAGGTTCATGCAGTTCCTTGTTTACATCCCTGTGTTCGCACTGTTCTTCATACTTAACAACAGCAAGATATTTGCTCAGATGAGAAGACCTGAAGCAAGGGAAAAGGGGGCAAAGGCATTTTTCTCGTGCTGGTGGCACAATGCATTCTGCATGGTCGGCGGAATCCTGATCGTGATCCTCATTGAGTACATTCCGTTCTTCATGGGCATAGGACCCGGAGCGGACCTTCTGTTCTCACCGACATTCGGAGGTCCGTTCATGTCCCTCCTGATCGTATTCGCGCCTCAGGTGCTTGTCTTCTCGGTACTGTGCACAGTAATCTACAGGAAGACCGGAAACGTCTTCACCGGAGCCCTTCTGGTAGCCTCAATGGCATGCTGGATAGTAACCGGAGGAAGTGCGATTCTTTAGTAGTTACAAGTGGCTGTCAGGGATGGCAGGTAAGCGTAATTTGACCCCCGCTTAAAATTTCGTCCCGAAAAGCCGAAAATACA
>JBJEWN010000329.1:0-9342 GCA_051885075.1 Bullifex sp. | reverse complement strand
TAAACTGTCACCGTCCTCCCCGGACGGCATCCTCCAAAGCCAAGATTAATGCATATTCCGCATACGCAGATATGACATCTCTTAATAATATATGAAAGATACAACTCTATCAACTGAAATTACAGGGCAAACATATGTCACAGGCAGTATTTTAACCACAAAATTCCAGTCAGAGGGAATCACACCTTGTATTCTCGTGATATACAAGGTATAAATTAATAGTTATGGTTTAAATCCACCCCACACCATAAGGAGGAAACACTAATGAGAAAAGCCATCGTACTGGCACTGATCGTACTTGTATGTCTCTCATCTGTTTTCGCTGGCGGTGCCAAGGAAGCTGCATCAACGGCAGCTGATCCTGCGGCAAAGACTCCCGCACAGGCAGATAAGACACTCGTAATCGCGGTTCCCGCGACATTCGAGGAAAAATGGAATCCCGTTCTTGCTGAAAGCGCATATGACCAGCAGGTCATCGAGCAGATATTCACTGCACCATGCCGCGTCAATGCAGACAATGAAATGGTACCCTGGGCCGGTAACATCGAGACAAAGGACAACGGTGACGGAACTGTCACATACACTGTCACCTGTAAACCCGGAATGGTCTTCTCTGACGGAGAACCCGTCACCATAGATGACTACCTTTACTGCCTCTACGTGACCGCCGACCCATCATATACAGGTCCCGCCGCACTCATCACGGAGGACATCGTAGGCATAAAGGAGTATTACTACGACGATCCCAATTATGAGGCAACCATCAACGGCTATGCAGCTGAAGCAGCAGAGAAGTATTCACTCGACACAATCAGCAAAGACGACTTCATCACATACCTCATCGGCAGCAGTCTTGAAGGCTGGTGGGGAGGACTCGGCAGCTATGACTGGGAAGGATATGCCAGAAGCGAAGGTTTCGCTGACCAGTGGGCAAAGATAGACGCAAAGAACCCTGATCAGGTACTTGCACTCATCGCTGAGATCGAATACGAAAACTACGGCCAGTACTATGATCCCGAATCATGGTGGCTTGCAAAGCTCCAGGAAGGATACATCAAGGGTAACCTCGCGGACGGAATCGACGTTCCTGAAATCGCAGGCATCAGAAAGATTGATGACTATACGGCAACCGTCACATATGCATCGATCAACATCTACGGAGACAGGGCAATCAACGTCAACTTCATGCCTGAGCACTACTATGGCAGGCTTGTCAAGGGTGATGTTTCCTCAATCCTGTCCAACATGAAGCCTCTTGGATCCGGCCCCTACATCTTCAAAGACTTCTCCAACAACATTGCAACAGCAGTTGCAAACGTGAACTACTTCGAAGGTGTTCCCGCAATCGGCACGGTTAAGTGGCAGTATGTTCCTGAAGCGGATACTCTTGCATCCCTCACGGCCGGTACGATCGATATCGCAAACCCCTCCGGAAACAAAGAGAATGTCGAACAGCTCGACGCACTCGGACTTGCATATGACCTTACTGACAACGCAGGTTACGGCTACTCCGGTTTCAACTGTGAGAATCTGGACGTCAATGTCCGCCGCGGTCTCTTCTCCCTCATGAACAGAAGGGCATCCGTCGCAGGTTACTACGGTTCCAAGATCGCACAGGTCATCGAGCGCCCGATGACAACCGTACTTGCCGAGTATCCCGATGATGCAGCTGAATACTATGCTTACGATCCCGCAAAGGCACTTGAATACTTCAAAGCGGCAGGTTATGAGCAGAAGAACGGAAAGCTGGTCGACAAGAACGGCAAGCAGCTCGTTGTCAGCGCATACATCGGCGGAAGCGGAGTCGGTGACCACCCCGCATATGCAATGTACACACAGGCAGCCAACGACATGGCAGCCCTCGGCGGTGAACTCCAGATCCAGGATGTTCAGTTTGCAGTCCTCCAGTCAGCAATGAACGACGGGACTGCAGACATCTTCACCCTTGCATGGGGCAATGTCACTACATGCGACAAGTCCACTCAGTTCAAGAGCACCGGCGGACAGAACAGATACAGGATCAGGGATGCCCAGATGGATTCACTCCTCGATGAGATCATCGTAACCGTTGATCTTGAAGAGAGAAAGGCTCTGGTTGCAGAGATGCTTGATCTTGCAATGGACCTTGCGATCGAGCTTCCCCTCTACCAGAGAAAGAACATCATCGCATACAATCAGAACAATATCGACATGTCCACGATTCCGGCCAATACGACCGCTTTCTGGGACTATACGGACGAACTCTGGAAGGTCAGACTCAACTAGGCTTAATGCCTGACCCGTTAAGGCGGGGGCTTCCCCCGCCTTCTTTTTTCACCATCTGACACAAAAGGAGAGACCGTCTTGAAACAATACATAATAAGAAGGCTTCTCATAAGCCTCATAGTCATTTTCGGCGTATCGATAATGCTTTATTCGCTTGTACGATCGATGCCCGCTGACTACGTATCACTCTCAACCAGTGCATCCCAGAAGATCACTGATGAGATGAAGGAACAGCTTCGCTCTGTTTACGGCCTGGACAAAGGAATAATAGAAGGATACTTTGACTGGCTTAAATCCGCCCTTAAGGGTGATCTGGGCATGTCTCTGACACGCGGCAGACCCGTTACTGAGGTCATCAGGACATATGCGCCCATAACTTTCACAATTGCCGCAATCGCACTTGTACTCGAACTGATCATTGCAATCCCGCTCGGAATTTCCGCGGCGAGAAGGCAGTATTCCAAATATGACTACTTCGTCACGGCACTCGTCTTCATAGGAATTTCACTTCCGATCTTCTTCCTTGCGGCGATGCTTAAGCGTCTCATGGGACCGTTCGGCCTCAACGTCCTGCCTGTATCGGGAATGCTGACGGCACGCGTCAATTATCCGGGCCACATGACCTGGGCCAAATTCTGTGACTATGCAAAGCATCTTGTGCTTCCGATTACCTGCTTCGTCGTCACAGGCTGCGGCAGCTATGTGAGATATGTCAGGACAAACATGCTGGATGCCCTGGCAGCAGACTACGTCAGAACGGCCCGTGCCAAAGGCGTTCCGGAAACGAAGGTCGTTTATTCCCATGCTTTCAGAAACACCCTGATTCCGATCGTCACGATTCTGGGAGGATCGCTTCCGGGCCTATTCTCAGGTGCTGCCGTTACCGAAGGCATATTCGCCCTTGAAGGACTTGGGAACATCGCCCTCACCGCATCCTATATGGCAGACGTGCCTTATCTCATGGGATTCAACATGTTCCTGGTCATTCTTACCGTAATCGGATACCTGTTATCCGACATTCTCTATGCCCTCGTCGATCCGAGGGTAAGGCTCAGCTGAGGAGGTACATCATGGACAAAGACTATGAAAAGTACGGTGATGATGAACTTCTGAAGGAGAATGACATCAGAGTGAGGCTTGAGGAAGAGGATTATGAGGAGAATCAGGTGTTCATGACACCGGGTCAGATGATCTTCCGCCGCTTTCTAAGGAACAGACTTGCAGTTACGGGAATATGTGCCATCGTTTTCATGTTCTGCTTCTGCTTCATCGGTCCCCTCTTCATGCCATACACCGAAACGGAACTCTTTTATGTTACTGATATTGACGAACATCCCGATTCTCCCCTGAAGTATTACAGGACAAAACCCATGGAAAAGAACGGTGTGAAGACAACGGTCTATTACGACATGCACACAGGGGAAGTATGTGAAACCGTTCCGACGGACATCATACTGTTAACCCGTGCGAAACCTTCCGCCGACCACTTTCTGGGCACGACGGAAATGGGCCAGGACATGTTCGTCCGTCTCATGTACGGAGGGCGAATCTCCCTCATGCTCGGTTTTGTCGTGGTCGCAGTTGAGATCGTAATCGGAGTAACAATGGGAGGTCTTGCCGGATACTACGGAGGAAAGGTGGACATGATCATCATGCGCCTCGTGGAGATATTCCAGTCAATTCCGTTCATACCGCTGATGCTCATCATTTCATCACTTCTCATATCACTTAAAGTAAGCCCGAGGCAGAAAATCTACTACACGATGTTCATAATGGGCGTGATCTGGTGGGCAGGAGTGGCCCGCATGGTCAGGGGATCAATGCTGTCAGTGAGGGAAATGGAGTACATGCTTGCCGCGGAAGCCACCGGAATCAGCACCTCAAGAAAGATCTTCAGGCACATGGTTCCCAACGTCATGCCCATAATCATCGTCATGGCTACCATGGATCTCGGCTCGGTAATCCTGATGGAATCCACGATGAGCTACCTGGGTATCGGTGTCGGTGCACCGTATGCATCATGGGGTAACATGGTATCAGCAGTGAACAACGCGATAGTGATGAGAAACTGTCCGTATCTCTGGGTACCGCCCGGAATATGCATTCTCATCACGGTAATGGCTTTCAACTTCATCGGTGATGGGCTGAGAGACGCATTCGACCCGAAGATGAAGAGGTAAGACCATGCTCAGCGAAAAAGAAAGAAACAGACAGCTTAAGACGATCAAGAAGGAAAACTCCATACGTTATCGTCTTTACAATAAGAACAGGAAGAAAAAAATTGCGGGGAGCGAGTATCTCACATCCCTCACTGATGAGGCCAACATTCTTGAAATCGATGACCTTCACACCTTCTTCTACACTGACATCGGTACAGTGAGGGCAGTTGACGGCGTTACATTCTCCATTCCGAAGGGGAAAACCGTGGGTGTCGTCGGTGAATCAGGGTGCGGCAAGAGCGTTACATCACTTTCCGTCATGAGACTTCTTCAGGAACCTCAGGGCCAGATCGCATCAGGAGAGATCAGATTCCGCACCAATGACGGGCGTGTTCTCAACCTTGCCAAGGCACCGGTAAAGGAGATGGAAAAAATCCGCGGTGACATGATCAGCATGATCTTCCAGGAACCGATGACCACCCTGAATCCTGTCTTCACGATAGGAAGTCAGATTCAGGAAGTCCTGAAGCTGCACAGGAAGGATCTGGACAGAAAGGGACTGGTGGAAAAAACATACGAGCTTATTGAGCTTGTAGGTATTTCCAATCCAGAACGCATCTACAGGATGTATCCCCATGAGCTCTCAGGCGGTATGAGACAGCGTATAGTCATCGCGATGGCTCTTGCATGCGACCCGTCCCTGATAATTGCGGATGAGCCCACAACGGCACTGGATGTAACGATTCAGGCACAGATTCTTGATCTGATGAGGAACCTGAAGGACAGGATTTCGGCATCCATCATGCTCATCACCCATGACCTCGGTGTCGTTGCCGAGATGGCTGACATCGTCGTTGTCATGTATGCGGGACGCATCATCGAAATGGGTACGACGATGGACATCTTCAAAAACCCGATGCATCCATACACCATCGGGCTAATGAAATCCAGGCCGAACATGATAGGTGCGGATGAAAAGCTCTACTCGATTCCCGGCAATGTACCAAATCCCATCAACCTGCCAGACCACTGCTACTTCCGTAACCGCTGTGAAAAGTGTATCGGAAAGTGTACCGGTAAATATCCGGATCTGATCAGCGTCAGTGAAACCCACCGTGTCGCATGTCACAGATATTCAGCGGAGGAGGAAAAGTGAACGACGAAAAAGTACTTGATGTCGTCGGGCTTAAGAAATACTACCCGATAAGAAAAGGTGTCCTCCAGAAGGTGGTCGGACATGTCAGGGCCGTCGATGACGTCTCATTTGAAATACATAAAGGAGAAACCTTCGGCCTCGTTGGTGAATCAGGATGCGGAAAATCCACCATCGGACGCACGATCATCCGCCTCACACCACCGACGGACGGTCACGCCTACTACAACGGAACCGATATTTTCTCACTGAACAAAAAGGAACTGAGAAACATCAGGCCCAAGGTCCAGATGATCTTCCAGGATCCCTACTCATCCCTGGACCCCAAAATGCCGGTCGGTGAAATCATCGGCGAAGCGGTAAGGGAGCATGGAATAGTATCAAAGGAAGAGTACAGGGACTATGTGATGGAAGTCATGAAAGTATGCGGACTGAGGACATACCATATCGATCGCTACCCACATGAGTTCTCGGGCGGTCAGAGACAGAGGATATGCATAGCCCGCTCCCTTGCGCTGAAGCCGGACCTCATCATTGCCGATGAACCTGTTTCAGCACTCGATGTATCGATTCAGGCCCAGATCATAAACCTGATGAGGGACCTGCAGCAGGCACGGGGCATAAGCTACCTGTTCATCTCCCATGACCTTTCAGTCGTCGAATACATTTCAGATGTGGTCGGTGTCATGTACCTGGGAACCCTGGTGGAGATGGCTCCGAAGAGCGAGCTCTTCAGACACCCTCAGCACCCCTACACACAGGCACTGCTTTCCGCAGTCCCCGTACCCGATCCCGAAGTGAAGATGAACAGGATTCTTTTAAAGGGAGACCTCCCCTCACCTGCAAATCCTCCTTCAGGATGCAAGTTCCACACCAGATGTCCTTACGCGATGAAGATCTGCTCGGAAGAAACTCCTGTATTTAAGGATCTCGGATCGGGACACCGCTGCGCATGTCACCTGATGGATAAAAAAGTATGAAAAAAACACTTATCGTAACAGGTTCCCCGAGAAGGGGAACCACCGATGCTCTTGCATCGGCACTTCAGGACCTTATCGGACCTGGTTGCACCCTGATAAAAATAAGAGACTGCAGAATCGGTCCATGCTTCGGCTGCGATGCATGCCACAGAAATGAAAATCACACCTGCGTGCAGAAGGATGACTTTGCCCTCATTCTTGAAAAGCTGAAGGAAGCTGACGTACTCATTCTGATGAGTCCTGTCTACTACTGGAGCGTCACTGCCCAGCTGAAGTGCTTCATTGACCGTTTCTATTCCTTTAAGGATTGGAAAGGAAAGGAGCTGAAGGTAATACTGAATGGCGGAGCGGCAACGGATGATGTCGAGTATGAACTTCTGAAACGTCAGTTTGAGGAAATGACATCTTTCCTCGGTATCCCGCTCACCGGATTCCTTGCCTTTGAAGCATATCAGGATAATATACTCACGGTAACGGATGAAGTGAAGGCAAAGCTATCCTCCATTCTGTGATTCAGATGCCGTAATGTGAAGAATCAGCAGTTTTTCAGTTGAAGACAGCATGGTAAACGTGTATTCTGTGCGTCATGGAGGGAAATAATGAAGAAAATAGTTTCAATTCTCATTGCTCTTGTCGTTCTGGTCTCACTCATGAGCTGTACGACAGTCACACCGCTTGCAGCCACTTCAAACCCTGTCGGTGAAAAAGTCGGCCATGCATCCGCAACGTATCTCTTTGGTTTCATTCCCCTTACCTTCAAGGCCGACCACGGCATTCAGAAGGCAGCAAAGGACGGAAACATCACAGAGATATCAACCGTCGACGTCAAGCAGTCCTGGTACGTTCTCTGGTCAAATGTTTCCACGGTTGTAACAGGTAAATAAGTCACGAAGGAGCGTAAGAACAGCCTCCATCCAGGAGGTTGTTCTTTTTAAAACATATGAGAAAACTGATCATGTCCATGCTGATGACTGTACTCCTCACATCCTGTGCAACTTCCGACGTTATGTCATTCACGACGCAGGAAGGCCCCCGGCTCTTTATCAGACCGGTTACCATGAAAGGCGAATATGAAGTTAAAACAGATATGAACATCCCATGCACTGATTTCACCATCAGCGGGGATGCAACTGTTAATTACTCGGTATTCTTTCCATCCGGAAGCGAACCTCATATAAGATCAGCAGTGCTTGCATTCGTTCTTGACGGCGAAACCTTCACTGTACTGGATTCTGAGATGATGTTCATCGAGAGTGCCGGAGGAAAGCGTCAGGAAGCACGATTCACTTCAGTTCTTGATGAAGAAACAATGAAGACAGTATGTGAAAATGCAGGGGATGTTTCCGCCTGCCTTATCATCGGTGACAGGATAATGGATCTTAATTCATCAAAGCTTTCCAAAGCACTTCAGGAACTTAATCTGAACCTGCTTTAGATCAATAAACCGTGATTATCTTAATTTTTCAGGGACATAATCACGGTTTTCATTTAATTTTCCGCATTCCGCTTTGTCGTAAACAGACAGCTGTGTATGTCCGGCCAGCTTCTGAACTTCAGTAAAGAACTGAAACGGAAAACGAAAAAAATGAATACACAATAGACAGGAAAACTGATCTGGAACTGAGAAACTGAATTGAAATTTTCAGAAAAGTTACCGGTACAGGGAAAGCAATTCACCCCGTATTTATAGCGACATACGGGGTAAAGAAGAACATGTACAGCTCCCTGATCCGAAACGAAGTCACCCTCGATGATCTCTTCACTCTGTAATGCTGCCTTTTAAAAGCGCATTCCTGACTGCGGCCCTTATCACCTTCGATGACGCTGTTGCCCCGGAAACAAGATCAGACTCACTGGTATTGAGCCGCATCATTTCGGAAAGCATTGCCTCCGCAGGTTTACCTTTTCCGCACTCATGCCTTATAAGCTCAATTTCAGTGATCACATGATCCTTCACGCTCACGCTGACTTCTGCCTTTACAAGGGGAGTTTCGGCTGAGCCCCTGAAGACTCCGTCCTTAACACGGGAAAGCTCAGTCACGGGGATTTCATCCAGTGTCTTTTCTGAAGAGCCCATCATAAACGAGCACGATACTGCCATAATGATGAATACTGCTGCAATGCATGAAATAAGCTTTTTCATATTCTGCTCCTTATCCATTCAAGGGGAGCTGATATATTCTCTTCGCTGACTTTATCCCCTCCCTCGGTAAGCAGCTTTATCATCTCCTCATCATCGGCTGAAAGGGTCCCCTTCTCCCTCAGCTGCTTTATGAGCACGCCTGACATCATCTTCATTATGAGCCTGTCAGCTCCCTTCAGTTCATCGGGATGATAGTTACCCTGAAGGGTGAAAACGGCAATTGACGGATCAATCCGGAATGCATTCCTGATGCGCTCCTCATTCTCTCCTGTCTTACCCATTCCTACCGCACATACCATCCGGACTGAAAAAAACTTCAGTGCTTTACTGAGATCGAGAACGGTGTCTGCCCTGACACAGCCGAGATACGCTACTTCACATCCGCGCGGAAGTGTTTTCAGCGCATCCCTGAGAGAATGTGCGGGAATACCTGTATTTACTGAGAGCATCCGGGCATATGCTTCGGTGCTTCCGCTTTTCGATGTGTAAACAATTGCTTTTATCATGATTAAACCTCCCTCTGACAGATTGCGTAAAACTGTCTGACATGGCGTGAAAGCAGTACCATGATCTCCCCTTCCCTTTCCGGTGCCCTGTCGCACTCACTTATCATCACGATTATGGGAGAACCGTACATCACGG
>JBJEWN010000328.1:0-2267 GCA_051885075.1 Bullifex sp. | reverse complement strand
AAAGGAAGGCCTCTTCCTTTTCGGATACCTTTGTTATGACACCGTCCTCCACAAGATATGAGGATGTGCCGTCATAAAGCAGACTCCGCTGACCTGTTTCGGTAATGTACACATCAATTTCATCGGGGAAGACCCAATTTACCGCAGCACTTTTAATCTGGGAATAGGCTTCTATCGATTTTTCCGTTTTCCCAAGATCAACGGAAAATCTGTTTTTTCCATGAAGGGATGCGATTTCATCTGAAAGCGCATCACTTATTTCCTCCGCTCCGTATACTTTTATCGAAGATATCGTGAAGAGCGGAATGTATGAAAGCGAATAGAGAAGAAGCAGCATCATGAGCGAGAGGACGAGCAGCGCGAGCAGTGCCGTCATCGCCCTGCTCTTACCCATTCCTGCTCCTTACCGAATGACTTATAACCCTGTAACGCAGGCCGCATTCGGCAATTACCACAAAAAGGTTCGTTCCGCCCTGTGAGAAGAACGGAAGAGGGATTCCCGTCGGAGGAAGGAGTCCTGTAACGACTGCGATGTTGATCAGAACCTGAAAGACGATCATTGACGTTATCCCGAGGGCAAGGTTGGAGTAGAAAGGATTGATCATCCTCTCCCTCCTGCTTGCCCTTATTCCCAGAAGGGCAAAGAGAGCGAAGAGGATGAAGAGAATGGCGACTCCGATGAGTCCGCACTCCTCCGCAAAGGAGGCAAAGATGAAGTCATTCTGAACTTCGGGAAGGCTTCCCAGCTTGTAGTAGCCGTTTCCAAGCCCCTTACCGAAGAATCCTCCTTCCCCTATTGCGGAAAGGGACATGTTGATCTGCCAGTTGAGACCTGAGGGATCTAGGTCAGGGAAGATGAACGATGCTATCCTCTTAACCCTGTAGCTTTCACTGAAGAGCACGCACAGGGCAGGAACAGCCAGGAAGGCGCAGAATGTGATGATGTACCTGAGTCTGTAACCTCCTGCAAGGAAGAGCACGAGACATGTGATGAGGAAGAGGATAGTCGTCGTGTAAGCCTTCTGCATGAGGATCAGAAGGGCAAAAAGAAGTGTCAGGAGAACAGGAATGACGTAGTACCAGCCAAGATATTTCCTGAATTTCGGTTCACTGAAGAAGTAGCTTAAGAAGATTATCATGGAAATCTTCACGATCTCACTTGGCTGGAACTGTGGCAGCAGCGGAAGATCCAGCCATCTTCTTGCACCGAGCACGGTGACACCATAGGGTGAAAAAAGCGTTAAAAGCAGTGAAGCAAGCGAAATTGCCAGAAGCGGGAATGATGAGAGTTTTATCCACTTTTCCGGAATGATCGCGATGATGCATGCCACTACCAGTCCAAGGCATGCGAAAATGCCCTGTCTTGCGATGTAGTACCAGTGTGGAAGTCCGTTCATTATCGCTTCAGGATAACTGGAAGAGTAAAGCGTTATCCCGCCCATCAGTGTGAGTATCAGCGTGACGCAGATGAACGTGAACGGTGAAAGGGAGCCGTCATTACGGTCCCTGTTCAGTTCAAGAGCTGCCCTGTAATCACTGTAATCAGATATTCTTTCTTCTCTCATCCCAACACCCATCCTTTAACAAGAGTAGCAGAAAGGATTGATGCAAGAAAAGACAGTATCATGGCCCTGTCGGTTATTTTACACTCCTCCATTCCGCTCTTCTGAAATGCATGGTGAAGCGGTGCTATCGGAAAAACCTTCCTTCTGAAAACCCGTATGGAAAAGATCTGGATGAATGACGAAAGCAGCTCGGCCATGAAAGGAAGGCCTGCGATCACCATTATTTCAGGCTTGCCTGACAGAAGCCCCAGCAGAGCGATGAGAGCACCTGTCAGATGACTTCCTCCGTCGCCCATGAAGACTGTGGCCCGGTGGGAATTGTACCATAGGAAGCCAAGAAGTGCGCCGGTAAGGATCATTGCTTCATTCCTGAGGAAGGAAAAGCAGAAACATGTCATGAAAAGCGGCGGAAGTGAGCACTTCACGGCAAGGGAATCAAGACCATCGGTGATGTTGACTCCGTTTACGAATACAAGCATGTAAAGAAGAGCTGAAGGATACCATAACAGCCGCGGAATGCCCTCATACATGTGCATTTTTTCCCTTACGATGTAAACCACCGCAAGGGATGAGAGTGTCTGCAGGCAGAGCTTTGTCAGGCTCTTCAGTCCGTCAGGACTCTTCCGTATCACTTTCAGAGCGTCATCGGTTATCCCGACTGAGGCAAAGAGGATTGCAGTAAGCGCATATGTTCCCATGCAG
>JBJEWN010000327.1:0-2269 GCA_051885075.1 Bullifex sp. | reverse complement strand
GAGAGGGTGAGAATCCACTCCCGCCGTGACTTCACTGTCGGCGGAGGTCTCTTCACCAGAAAGAGGAACCGCTGTGAAATCGTATGTTACCTGGCATCGGGTGCTTCCTCTTCTTCCGATTCCGTAAGCGAAAAGGACCTGAAGGAGTTTGAAAAGGAAGCCCGTACTCCCGATCCTTCCTCCCTTTCCCTTGAGGAAAAACTGGAAACGGATCTTACCAGAAGAACCAGGGAAGCTGAGAAAACGGTTGCAGGCCTTCTTGATGACAACGACATCAAGGGCCCCTTCAGGGACAAGGTGCTCGATGACTTCAGCTATGATGCTCCCGACCTTCCCCTGGAGCTTTCCGATAAGATCATATCAAGCGTATCGATAGATCACCTGTCTCAGGCGCATCCGAAGAAGTACATGGTCTTCATAGGTCCGACCGGTTCCGGAAAGACGACCACGCTTGCCAAGATAGCCTATCTTTACAAGAACGTGGGAAGAAAGGTTGCCATCATCACGCTGGACAGTTACAGGGTAGGGGCTGTTGAGCAGGTTAAAGCTTACGGTGATGCCTTTGACATCCCCGTCCAGGCAGTAGGAGGGGAGGATGAAGTGATAATCGCTCAGGACCGCCTCCGCGATTATGATCTTATCCTTGTCGATACAATGGGAGTAAGCCCGGAAGATGGTGCGCTGAACCTGAAGCTCAAAGGACTTTTATCCCTTTTCAGGGAGAAGGAGACTTCATTCATTCTCACTCTTGCGGCAAACCTGAAGAGCGAGGACATGATGAAACAGTACAGAAGCTATGGGGCATACCCCGTATCATCCCTGATATGCACGAAGCTTGATGAGACTGAATCGATAGGGTCCTTCCTTACATTCCAGTACCGTGCCGGAAAACCGGTAAGCTTCGTCACCTGCGGACAGAAAGTCCCTCAGGATCTCAAAAAAGCATCCACAACAGTGGTGCTCGAATACCTGAAAGGATTCGGAATAGACGTGAAGCGCCTTGCCGCTCAGTTAAGCTGAACCAGGGTCTGCCTGTCACTTCTGACCTTGCCCTGATTGACAAGGCCGTTGATTACTGCGGCACATGAGGGAGCTGCCACGCTGGCTCCCCATATGCTGTCACCCTTAGGTGCCGATACAGCAAAGTAAATAATGTATTTCGGGTCATCGGAAGGCACCATGCACAGCGTCGAAGCCAGAGATGATCCGTCCTCATAGCTTTTTGACACTTCATTGATTATCTGTGCAGTTCCTGTTTTTGCCGCCACGCTTACACCGTCAACGGAAGCAAGCTTCGCTGTTCCGGACTTAACGGCTTCTTCCATATATGACCTGACAAGCGCTGCGGTCTCAGCTGAAATGACCTGTGTCTCTTCCTTTTCAAACGTTCTCACCACATCACCGTCGTGGTTCTTCACGTCTTTTACGATGCGTGGCATTACCAGTTTTCCGTCATTTGCAAGTGCGGTTGCGGCACTCACTGTCTGAAGCGCGCTGACGCTGATTTCCTGACCGAAGGCAACAGTCGCCTGAGTCCTGTGTGACCAGAGGGAGGTGGGTGCAAGATACCCTGAAGTCACACCAGGAAGAGAGACGTCATACTTCTTTGTAAAGCCCAGTGAAGTAAGATATTCCCTGAATTCATCCTGATCGGTCTGAAGTACCCAGGATGCGATCGCACCGTTGCAGCTCTTTGCGATCATACCCCGTCCGTCAACTTCTCCATGGGGCTCATGACATGTTATCGTGAATGACTTTCCGTCCACAGTGAAAGTTTCCTCTCCGTCGCAGATGAACGGCTTGTCGGTATCGACACCCTGCTCGATGCAGAAGGCAAGCGTGAAGATCTTGAATACGCTTCCGGGCTCATAAGTGTAGCTTAAACACCTGTTCATCCTTTCATCGTCAGTGGATGATGAGTATCCGTTAAGGTCATACCATGGGTATGATGACATTGCATACACTTCCCCGTCCTCAGCGCCCATGACCATTGCCATGATGTAATCGGGGTGGTGTGTTTCACTTATTTCCTGAACCTGCACGTCCACCAGATACTGGATGTCAAGATCGAGGGTAAGGGTCACGTCATCACCGTATGTGATGCCGCTTCCGAGCTCCGGAAATGGCAGCAGTTCACCGTCAAAGGAAAGCTCTGCTCCTTCAAGCCCTTTGTTCTCACTGTTCACGAACCCTATAACCTGAGCGGCATGGAAGGATGACGGGTATGTCCTTCCATCGTAACGCTCAAGATAAATCTTACCCCTGTAAG
>JBJEWN010000326.1:0-2273 GCA_051885075.1 Bullifex sp. | reverse complement strand
ATGCTGTTATCTGCAGGGCATGGAAAAACAGAGTCAAGGGAAGGGATCTATATGACTATCTCTTCTATATAGCCAGAGGAGTCAAAGTGAATCTGAAACACCTGAATGCAAGACTGGTGGATTCAGGCTTTGAGGGAGCAAGAGAAGATTTATCACCAAATGAGATCAGGCAGATACTGAAGAAACGATTTGACAGTATTGACTATAAACAGGCTAAAGAAGATGTTCTTCCGTTTATTCATACATCTGATGCCCTAAGTGTATGGAGTAATGATTTTTTTCAGTCCACAATCGATTCCCTGGAGTTCTCTGACTGCTCAGAACAATAATCTCTTCCCCTACTACTTCAGCAGCGCAAGTCCACCCATGCTAGTCTCCCGGTACAGGGAAGGAAGTGCCTGTCCGGTTTCCATCATGACCTCGACCGCAGCATCGAATGATACTTTGTGTCTTCCGTCAGACATCAGGGCGAATACCGCATGGTCCAGTGATCTCATGGCAGCCATTGCGTTTCTTTCGATGCACGGTATCTGTACGAGGCCCTTCATCGGGTCACAGGTAAGTCCCAGATGGTGTTCAAGTCCCATTTCAGCGGCATACTCAATCTGGTAAACAGAACCTCCGAGCAGCTGGGCGGCTGCTCCTCCGGCCATGGCACAGGCAACACCCACTTCTCCCTGACACCCTACCTCAGCGCCGGATATCGAACCGTTTTTCTTGACGATGTTTCCGATCATACCGGCAGTAAGCAGTGCCCTTATCATCCTGTCATCGCCAAGTTCATACTGCTTTTTCATGTAATACAGCACGCTGGGAAGCACACCGCAGCTTCCGCATGTGGGTGCCGTCACTATCTGACCTCCTCCCGCATTTTCCTCACTTACGGCAAGTGCATATGCAAGCGGAAGTGATGTTCCGCCCAAGGGGCCTGAGAAATCACGGGCTTTTGTGTAGCAGGAAGCGGCTTTTCTCTGAAGTTTAAGACCTCCGGGCAGGACACCCTCATTGTTTATGCCCCGGATAATGGCATCCTGCATTACTGTCCAGACTTCCTTCATGTAATCGATTATGTCGGGACCTTCACACTCAAGCGCCACTTCCCAGATCTGCATGCCTTCATCAGAGCAGTATTTAAGAAGGCGGGACATACTGCCGCACTTCTCCTTGGGATACACTGATACAGTACCATTATCGATTTCTCCTTCCTCGACGATCTTACCGCCGCCTACGGAGTAATAGGTCTGCCCATTCAGTATGGTTTTATCCTCAGCAACAGCCTTCATTGTAAGTGCATTGGGGTGAAACGGCTTCACTATATCGGGAAACCAGAGTATGTCTACCTTCTTTCCATGCTTCTCACACACTTCCCTTATCGCCCTGTCGGTAAGGTGCCCCTTTCCCGTTGCTGCCAGTGATCCATAGAGCTCTGCCTGATAGGAAGGAGCATCGGGATAAGCTGTTAAAAAACGCTCTGCTGCGGCTCTTGGCCCCATTGTATGTGATGAAGAAGGACCGTATCCGATCCTGAATAATTCCCTTAATGATTCCATGACCCATATTCTAATTAATTAAGATTCAGGCTTCAATCGTAAAAAAGCTTTGGATATAATGACTCTCATGAAGAAACTAATTTCAGTACTCCTGATCGCACTCTTTACAGTTACAGGACTGTTTGCCATCACGGTAAAAGACTACGCAGATCCAGCATCCTGGATTCCTCAGTCCCTATGCATCGGAATGGGAAATGACAAGTGGGCACTTGCCGACATCTCATACAACATGGATGACCAGCTGAGCTTCTCGGAGCATTTCTACCTTGAGGCACCTGCCTACTGGGTTAATGTCAACATGCTTGCAGTAACAAACAGGGGATGGCAGAACGGATGGAACACGACGGATTACTCAGCACCGGGAGACGGGAATAAGATTGACGGACGCTATGACGTTACGCAGATTTTCTTCAGTCTTCCCCTGGATCTTCTGGAAACAGACAGATTCTACATCTGGATCCGTCCGGAAGCAGGTGTTTCCATTGTCGGTGACCAGAATTACGCATTTCTTCAGAACACGCTTCATAAAATCATAAATGCAGCACCTCTTGAGGTCAGTTATGAAATTCCGGGCAGAAACGAGGCAAAGCTCTCGCTGAACATCAGCACTGAGATCGGTGGTTATATCCTGAATGTGGGTGAAACCATGCTGTCCCTCTCCGCACGTGCTGATTTCATGAACACGATCGGTTTCGGCTACAAGCAGCATGTTTACGGTTCACT
>JBJEWN010000325.1:0-2285 GCA_051885075.1 Bullifex sp. | reverse complement strand
AATAAAAAAGGTGCCGTCATGGCACCTTTGCATTATCTTTCGCTTGCTTTCCAGAGCTTTTCCAGTGAGTAGAACTCCCTGAGCTCACTGCTCATCAGGTGAATGACGATGTCATTGCAGTCGATGAGTTCCCAGCCATCCTCACCGGGAGTCTTGTGTCGGTTGTTTACCTGAAGACCGAGGTCATTCAGAAGTCCCCAGATCTGGTGCACGACACCTTTGAGGTGACCGACGCTTGTTACGGTTGCAATGATGAAGCAGTCAGTGAACGCACCTTCCTCAAGGGGAATTATGACTGTATCCCTGCAGTTATGCTCTTCAAGAAAAGCCTTTATGGCTTCTGCCTTTGTCTGTATTTCCTGTCTCATATTTTCCTCATTATGTTAAGCGTCCATCTTCTGATGAATGCCCTGTTCTCACTGTAACTCCGTCCCGTGGATATGACGTTTTCAAGATGATATTCGTAAACTGCGGTATTCTTCCTGACAGTCTTTGAGAGAGCAGTATCATCAAAGTCAGATGAGAGTGTATTGATTGTAGCCGTAAAGTCCGTTTTCCTCAAGTCCCCGGCAAATGCGGATGAAGCATGAAGCGTATCTGCAGACCCGGTGACATCTGCAAGGGATGAGAAGATATTGCTCCTGAGAAGAAAATCCTCATCACTTATTTTCTGGTAGCTTTTTCCGGGAAAGGAGAAAACATCCTCAAAAAGAGCTGATCCCTCAAGACCGCTTTCGCGTCTGAGATAATCCAGTGTTTCCTCATCGATCGTGATCTTCACGGCAGTCTTCCCATCAGCAATGTAGCATGCTGCAACACTCTCAGCTTCCAGGTAGAAGGCTTCAGGATCGGAAGTGCATGATGTGAGAAAAAGCATGATCAGCAACGGAATCAGGAACTTCCTCATACCTGAAAGAGTCCGCCTTTTTCAAGAAAGTCTGCAAGGATCGATGTTCTGACGGCCCTCTTCATACCGCATGTCCTGTAGTACGCTTCCTCCCTTCTGAGAATTTCCGAAACCATGTCCTCCAGGGACGGAAGTGAAAGAATCATGTGCCTGTCTTCAGGCGTGATGTGCTTCCTGTTGGGTTCAAGGTAATCCGCAATGTAGAGACATGCTCCCGGAACACCCATGTCAGCAGCGCCCAGTGTGTGATGCCTTATCGCCGTAAGCCATGAAGAAGGCACATCCCCGACAACAGATCTCATCATGAGCGCAGCCGCCGCTCCATGAAGGAGCATGGGTTTTTCCTCTTCCTCTTTCTGTATGTCGTCAATGCGTCCACGGCAGTATTCCAGAAGCTCATCATCACTCATGTAGCGGCACCAGTCATGGAATATGCCGGTGTACAGCCCGGAAATCCTGTCTGAAAGAAATCTTTCGGTAAGAGAACTGCATACTTCGGCAACGCCCTGAGAATGAATGAAACGGGAGGGCTTGAGCTGTTTTTCCGCAAGTGCCTCAAGTTCTGTATAATCCATGAGCTTCGACATAAGCCCTCACTCCTTCAGTCAGCTGTGAAAGGTCCCCTCCCCTGATATCAGTGCTCGATGCCTGATATGCAGGTGAGTTTATCATCCTGATGTGGTAGCCTTCCCTCTCAGGAACCTCGACACCGTCACGGGCAAAACAGACAAAGTCGACCATATCCTTCAGTTCGTCAGCCCTGTACCACCTGTCCAGACCTTCCAGAAGATCATCGCCCATAAGGATACCGGGTCTTCCCGTTATCGCCCACTTTTCCATCACGTCGATTACCGTATCGTATGTATAGCTGACACCACCGCGCTTTATCTCAATGTCACTTACAGCAAGCTCCAGCCTTGTGGGGTACTGGGTCATGTACTCATTGAGCGCGATCTTCACCATGTTGTAACGGTCCATGGCGGCAGTGGGATGGGTTTGCTGCTTGAAATTTGAAATCCTGGCAGGTATTACGATGACCCGTTCATAGGGAGTGTTTTCTTCCAGCTGGTGCAGGAGGTGCAGATGTCCCTTGTGAATCGGGTCAAATGTCCCTCCGAATATGCATGTAAGCTTACTCTTCATCTCTGTAGTAGGCATCGTTATCCACCTTTGCGGTAAAACCGCCGTTGTCATCTTTCTTTTTCATCCCTGAGTCGCTCACGACCTTTATGAATGCCCTCTTGACATCCTCCACCGTCTCATCCATGTAAATGGATAGCTTATGAACTGGTGTGTCCCCGAACTGGGCCGAGAGTTTTTCATACCTCTCCTCAGCTTCCGGTTCATCGTACTTGCTTGCGATTATGACCTGGGGTTT
>JBJEWN010000324.1:0-2286 GCA_051885075.1 Bullifex sp. | reverse complement strand
CTTCCGCCACCTCTTCAGGCTCTCCCTCATAGGATTCACGGTTTCTTACCTATACCCTCTCATTGCAGTGAAAACAGGTCTGCTGAAGAAAAATGAAAAGAAATGATAAAGTCCTCCTGGGCGTGAATATTGCCTTCACACTGCTTATTACCGTTATGACTGTTATCTTCCTCCCTGAGAAAATCTCTCTGATGCTCTCAGGCGGACCCCTTAAATCAAGGCTTTATCTTCCCCTGCTGTCCGCAGTCCCGCTTGCATGCACATACATTGTTTCGGTTACGGGAAAGAGTTCTTCGATATCGTACGCCTTTCTGCTCGGCGTGATGACCTACTGTGTATGTGTATACATCACTGCACTTGGACATGCCCTTCCCTATGAGGCACTTGTTCTTCTCATCCTGTCCATCTGTTCAGCCACGGTTGCCGTGTTGCTGCTCAGTCCCGGAAGCAGGGTAAAGGTGTCACTGAAATATGTTACGGACAGATATGTTTATGAAAGGCTTCAGAAACTTGCCTCTGTAATGTTCTTCACCATTTCAGCAGAACTTCTTCTGATCGCACTGCTTTCTTTTCTGGGTATTGCTTTTGCTTCCGCAGCCATTTTCGCGGTTCTCATCACGGGATTCATATTTGCCCTCGGCATCCTGAAAGCAAGCATTAAGGCATAATCACTTTCGGATATCTCAGCCTTCTGAACTGCATGAAGTCATCAAGGTCATCCTTATCCGTTATACCTTCCCGCGAGAGCATGTAACAGAACAGCCTGCCGCAGACATATGCATCATCCGCGGCATTATGCGCGTTGTACTCAAGATCAAGGACCTCATGGACCAGGTTTGTGAGCGAATGGCTCCTGTGGCACGGCATGAGACGTCGGCTCAGCTGGAGGGTACAGTAGTACTGGAAAGGAGGTACCGGGATGAGCCAGGACGCAAGACTCCCCTTCAGTACTCCCATGTCAAATGCGGCATTATGGGCCACAAGAGGAAGATCATCGATGAAATCCTTCATTTCAGGCCAAAGGATTTCAAGCGTGTCGGCATTCCTTATTTCCGCTTCTGAAAGTCCGTTCACGGACATGCACATCGGCTCGAAGAAAAGATATTTCGGTCTTATGAGGGTATAGTAACTGTCGAGGACATTACCTTTATGATCCATGCGGGCAAGACCGACCGAGACGGCACTGTGGTTATACCTGTTGGCCGTCTCGAAATCAATTGCAATGAATTCCATCAGAGTTCTTCAGGGACCACTGCCTGGAACACCTTTCCGCTTACCCTCACATGGTATTCTTCATCGCAGGAAGGAACGAAGCAGCACTCACCTGCTTTCAGTTCAATGTGATCATTTGCAGTACCTACCCTTGCAACTCCGTCGGTACAGAGAATAAGGGACGGAACAGCTTCATTGATGTCATAACTTCCGCTCTTAAGCACAAGAAGTTTAAAGTCATCGGTAGGTGTCTCAATCACTTCACGGAGGAAGCGGTCCATGCTCTTGCGGCATGCTTCTCCCTTCGTGGGGGCTGCCGTCATCACGGACATAAGTTCATTGACATCGACTTTCTTGTGGGTAAGTCCGCCGCGGAGCACGTTGTCTGAAAGGCTCATGAGTTCAACACCGTTGCCTTTAACATATGCATGGAGCACCGTCGGGCGTAGGTATACTGCCTCACCGGGGCGGAGATGTATGACATTGAGAAGGTACGGAGCCAGTACACCGGGGTCCACACCGTAAAGCGGGATCACGCTCTCGGCGATACCGCGGGCAGTGAGATAGGAACCGTTGATGTTCGTGTCTTCTTCGGAGAGTGCGAGGTTTGCCTTAAACTCCTCAATGACACCGGTAAGAGTCTTCTTATCCAGTGTATAGAGTCTGTAGAACAGATCGGCAATGTCAGTCGCTGCTTCAAAGTAAGATTCATATGAAACAGGAATCAGTTTTTTAAGGTTGTAGTTGATGTCTTCCCAGCTTCTGAAGCCGCACATTGCCGTTACGGGCGTAAGTGCATAGAGGACTTCAGCCTTCTGGTTGTCATCCTGGTAGTTCCTGTCCTTTGAAGGAACGCCAGCTTCCCTGAGAGGTGCTTCCTTTGCATACCCTGCCTTGGCCTGAGGTCTGTCAGGATGGCACTGAATCGAAAGCGGGGACTTAATGGCAAGCACTTTCAGCAGCATCGGAAGTCTGTCTCCGAGTCTGTCCAACGTTATCTTACCCAGATACCTTTCCGGATCCTTCTTTATATAATCGGAGAGAAGAGTTCCATCCTCAAGCACGGCTTCTCCT
>JBJEWN010000323.1:0-9435 GCA_051885075.1 Bullifex sp. | reverse complement strand
ACATGCGCAGCATCAGGGAACAATATCAAACGAAAATAAGCCGATCATCTCAGGAAACTGCCATTCATATTATTCAGACTCATAAATTACCTCTGATCTTTACGCTTAATCCAGAGAAGAAGTCTGCTGCGAACATATATTCAGACTTAAACAGCACAAAAAACCTCAATGATTTACCACAAAAAGCCTCAATGATTTACCACAAAAAACCTCAATGATGCTGGACACAGCAGAAGATTGAATATAATCTATTAATTAGGATAAAACAAATTATGAATAAATATTTCCCTCGTATTGCAGACCGACAGCTTGAATTGAAACTAAGGGCTTTCGGAGCGACAAATATTGTTGGTCCAAAGTGGTGCGGAAAGACGACGACTGCACTGCAAATGGCTAAAAGTGCTATTCAGTTTCAGAATGAACCGAATAAGGAAGCCCTGGTAAAAACAGCAGAAATTAATCCAAAGGCTTTACTTTCCGGTGAAAAGCCCAGGTTAATTGATGAATGGCAGGATGCCCCTAATATTTGGGATGCAGTACGCGCCTATTGTGATGCCAACCATGAGAAAGGTCATTTCATCCTGACAGGATCAACTTCAAAAAAGGTTACTACCGCACATACCGGTACAGGACGTATTTCAAGGTTAAAAATGTATCCCATGAGTCTTTTTGAATCACAGGAGTCGAATGGGACTGTATCACTGAAGGGATTGTTCGATGGGAACACACTTCCGGAAGAAGGATGCTCATCCGACTTGACAATTGAACAGCTGATATTTGCCGCCTGCAGAGGTGGCTGGCCGGAAAGTATAAGGATAGACGATAAAGATGCCAAGCTGGCAATACCCAAAGACTATTTTAACCAAATATTTGAAGCCGATATGTTCAGACTGGATGATGTAAGAAGAAACAGCAGAACGATGAAGGCTATAATTCAGTCTTATGCACGCAATCTATCAACTCTTTCTAAAAACTCAAACATTATTGCCGATGTATCAGCAACAAATTCAATAAGTGAAAACACATTAACTGACTACATCGCAGTACTTGAAGAGTTATTCATTGTCGAAGATTTATACGGATGGTGTCCGGCAATACGGTCAAAGAGTGCCATACGAAGCGGACGAAAGCGAGAGTTTGTGGATCCATCAATTGCAGTGGCAGCAATGGGAGCTTCGCCTGAGATTTTCAGCAAAGACCTTAAGACTTTTGGATTCGTGTTTGAATGTCTTTGCATAAGAGATCTGCGTGTTTATGCATCCGGTCTTGGAGGAGATATTTCCTATTATCATGACCGATATGGTCTGGAAGCCGATGCTGTGCTTCACCTTGAAGATGGACGATATGCACTTATTGAATTCAAGCTTGGAGGAAGGGATATTGAGGAAGGGGCAACCCATCTGTGTAAAATAGAAGAACTGATCATCGAATATAATAAAAATGAAAAACAATGTCCTCTCAGAGTTCCTGATCTTAAGATAGTGATAACAGGCACTAATTATGGGTATCTGAGAGAAGATGGTGTCTATATTATACCTATTGGATGCCTTAGAGATTAAAACAGTATATACAGTCTGAATTCGGAATATTTTATAATCAAAATAAATTATATGTATTATGTTGTCGGCTCATCAATGATTGGTTATTGCTTTTTGATTGAAAAATTCACTGCAGAGTTTTTCTACCGTGATGCCTGCAGGTCTTGTATAAGCATATGTATTCAGTAAAGGCAGGGACAGAATTACACTGTTACGTAACCTCCATGATAAACTGTATCGCAAGCTGCGTACTGAATTCAGTCTTAAGTCCCAGATGATCCAGACAGCGCATCATCTATTGAATCTCAACCTATTCGTTCGGTACATCGGAATATATATATCCTGCAATATGTCATCCTTTAAGGGAAATTAGAGGAAATTAGAGGAAATTTTCCTCTAATTTATTGAAAACACAGAAATCAGGGGTTATCATCATTACATGATGGAAGAAGCCCCGAATAAACCCTTTACGCAGAATGTACTGGAAATACTCATGGATGAGAAATATGCAGCTGACATTTCAAAGATCAATGAGTCATATCTATATTGGGATAAAGTCAAATATCTGGTGCCAAAGGAATTGAATGCTGAAGTTTTCTGGAGTGCAGTAAAATACTCACGTCGCATTCAGGCGACGTTATTTCAGTTTGATACCTGTACTTTATTCCTTAAGGAAACACAATATATGCAGGAAAAACTTCATGAGTTTGACATGCATTTCGGAGGCACGCTGACGTCTTCAGGAATTCTTTCAGAAAAAAATCACCAATATTATCTTTTGAGTTCGATTATGGAAGAAGCCATTGCATCCAGTCAGATGGAAGGTGCCTCTACAACCCGCAGGGCGGCAAAGGAAATGCTTCGGAAAAAAGCAAAGCCTAAAGACAGGAGCCAGCAGATGATTTTAAACAATTACAATACCATCAGGTTTCTTTCCGAACGAAAAAATGATAATCTTACACCGGAACTCATACTTGAAATACATAAACGTATTACGGAAAATACTTTGGACAGTCCCTCTGACGAAGGCAGATTCAGGTCAGACAATAATATTTATGTTGTTAATGGCATGACAGGAGAAGTTGCACATGAACCACCCTCTCACGAAGTCATAGTCAACATGATTAATCAGCTTTGCAGGTTTGCAAATGGAAATATTCCGTTTATCCATCCGATAATTAAAGCCATCATATTGCACTTTATGATTTCCTATCTGCATCCATTTATTGATGGAAATGGCCGTACTGCCCGTTCTGTTTTTTACTGGTACATGCTGAAGAATGATTATTGGATGACGGAGTATCTGTCTGTTTCCCGTGTTATTTATAAAAGCAAAGTACAGTACGAGAAAGCTTTTTTATACACGGAACATGATGATTTTGATTTAGGTTATTTTGTGACCTATAATATGAAGGTTCTTCGTCAGGCCTTTGACGAACTTAAGAATTACCTTGAACGCAAGTCAAGTGAAAACAACGCATTACTGGAATATGGAATTCCGGGATTGAATGAGCGCCAGATACGGATATTGAAAATCTGTGCGGAGAAACCTTCCTACATGTTCACTTGCAATGAGATTGAAACCCGATTTAATGTATCGGTAAAAACTGCCCGCTCAGATCTTGAGGGGCTGGTTGAAAAAGGACTGCTTGACATAATCCCGTTAAACAGAAGGCTGAAAGGGTATGCAAAAAGCATGAACTTCGAATCACGATTAGAGGAAATCAGAGGAAAACAGAGGTAAATTTCCTCTATTTATTCAATCCCGGTACCTGTTACTGCTATCAATAACAAAGCAACTCTTTGCGGATTATCCCATTAGCCTGCTTTATCACTTCAGCAGAAGCTGCATCATAAAGGATTGCATGGGTAGAATCAGGACATTCAATGACAGCGGAACCTATTGAAGAAAGGTATCCGTATGCTTCATCGAAGTTAATGCATGGATCCTTCTTACCGATAAATGCCTGTATTGGCCCTGTGTATAACCTGACAGAGGATCTTACTCTGTCCCGCAGCTCAAGAAGAACTTTCCCTGCAGGTGCTATGTCCTTCTCAAGAAAATACCTTATTATCTCAAGATCCTCACTGTCACACAGTTCCACAAGCCGCGGATTGAGCATGGAGACAGAGTAATCCTTCACAGGAGAAGTATCAACTGAAAGGCTTTCAGTCACTGCAGGTGCAAAAAGGAATACGCCGTCAGCTTTTTGGGAAAGCAGTGCAAGAGCACCTCCCATCGACCAGCCCGCGATGTAAACCCTTTCATATTTCTTTTTCAGTTCATCAACTTTATCTTCCACTGCACCTATCATATCATCGGCAGTGACACTGTTGATCTTTTCCATATCCTGTCCATGGCCCGGAAGAGTCATGGTTAGATATGGGACATCCAGGCTCGCAGCAAGATATGTGAAGGCACCGGGGCCTCCGGTGAAGCCATGAATCATCAGAAGAACGGATGTGCCGTCCTTCAGGTTACTGAGCGGAAGAAAGAACTTCATCCTTTGACCGATCCTACCATGACACCCTTTACGAAGTAGCGCTGAACAAAGGGATACACCAGGATTATGGGCAGTGTGGACACAATGATTACTGCTGCCTTGATGCTCATGGAAAGAGATGCGGTTTCGGCACTCGATCCGCCACCGTTGTTGAGCTGAGTTGTTCCGTTAACGATATTCCTGAGATAAAGCATTACCGGGAACTGGCTGCTCTTGAGGTATATCAGGGAATTGAACCAGTCATTCCAGAAGAAGACTGCAGTGTAAAGGCCAACCGTTGCAAGTCCTGCACCTGAAAGAGGCAGGATTATCTTCGTAAGTATTCCTCCGTAACCCAGTCCATCGATTATTGCGGCTTCCTCTATGTCATTCGGGATGGACTTGAAGAAGTTGATGAGCAGAATGAGATTGAATGTATTGATGCAGAACGGGAGAAGGATAGCGAAACGCGTGTTGATAAGGCCAAGTCTTGAAACAAGCAGGTAATTGGGAATGAGTCCGCCTGAAAAGAACATGGAAAAAACGACAAGCTTCATGATGATGCTCTGGCCCCTCAGCTGCGGCTTTGACAGCGGATAGGCAAAGAGTGTCATTACAAAGAGTGAGATCGCGGTACCGAATACCGTGTAAATTATCGTATTGAGATAAGCATTGAAGAAGTTGGGGTATGTGAATATCTGTCTGTATGCCTCTCCGCTGAAGCCCACAGGAAAGATGAATACATCACCGTTAACGACAGCCACAGGATCAGAAAGGGAAAGCGAGATGATGTACAGGAACGGGATCAGACAGACCAGAAGTACGATCACCATTATGAAATAGACCACACACTTGAATGCGATATTGGCTTTAGTATTGTATTCCCTCATTTATTCACCTCCTCAGTATACGCTTTCACCGGTAAGCTTCCTTGAAAGGAAGTTGGATGATGAGACGAGGATGACACCCACGACACCGGTGAAAAGTCCGATTGCAGTGGCGTAGGAGTAGTTCTGGTTTGCAAGACCCGTTCTGTAAACAAGCGTATCCAGAATATCGGAAACGGAGCTGTTTGCAGGGGTGTACATGAGAAGGACCTTCTCAAAACCAAGGGACAGAAGGCGTCCGACATTGAGGATCAGCATGACCATGATGGTAGGCATGATGGAAGGAATCGTGACGTATAAAATCTGCTGCATATGCCCAGCACCATCGATCGTTGCGGCTTCATACAGCTCCTGAGGGATCGAAGTGATTGCTGCAATGTATATGATGGCAGTCCAGCCCGTGTACTGCCAGGTATCCAGGAGAATGTAGATCAGTCTGAAATACTTCGGATCATTCATGAAGTAAATGGGTTCGATGCCGAAGGTGCTGACCAGGAACTTGTTGACTACACCGGATGACGGTGAAAGCAGTTCCCCGATGATGGCAATGACGACAACCGTTGAGACGAAACGCGGCATATAGGATATCGTCTGCACCGTTTTCTTGAATTTAAGGCTCCTGACCTCATTTAAGAGTATTGCGAATATGATCGGAATGGGAAAATTGATGACGAGGTTCAGGATGGAAAGTATGAGCGTATTTTTGAATGCATTCCAGAATGCAGGATCCTTGAAGAATCTCTGGAAGTAGTAAAGGCCAACCCACTCGGTTCCGAATGTGGATTTGCCGGGCCTGTAGCGCCTGAACGCCAGGACATTACCGACAAGCGGTACGTATTTGAAAAGGAGGAAAAGCGCAAGAGGCAGTGCCAGCATTGCGTATAACTGCCAGTATCTTGTCAGATACACCTTCATACTTTTTTTTGGTAATTGATCTTTCTTCACACCATCCTCCTTATATAATTCCGGCAGGCATGAGCCCGCCGGATACTCTGGAAAACCTGCTTACAGATTGTCGTTGTAAAGCTTAAGCATCTTCTCGATACCGAGGGTCTTCATTTCCCTGACATATGCATCCCAGTCCTTCTCGATGGACTTTGCACCTGTCAGGAATGCATCATTCCAGCGCTCCCATGCATCTGCGAGCGGTGTCTGGAGTGAGCCTGCTTCCTCAGCTTCAAGATCGTTGAACTTCGGTTTGGGCGGGATAAGCTGGATGACATCACCCATTGCCTCGACTTCAGCATTGATTGCGGCATAAGTCTCGTCATACTTTGTCATCTCTCTTGTTGACCCATACCATCTGAGTTACATCACTTCCGCAGCCTGCTTCCTGCTGGAGAGCCTTGTAAATGCCTCTCTCATCGTTAACGTATGCATCCTTGAACTTTACCTGTCCGTTCACGATGTCATATGTAACACCTTCGACACCAAGGCACCATATCTTTGCTGCTTCCTCAGAGAAGAAGATTTCATCAATCTTCCTGACAACCTGCTCGAAATCCTTTCTTTCAGCTGTCTTTGCCGGGAAGATGATACCTGCACCGGTCTTGCTCTTGGGCTGGTTGTGTGCACCGCCGGGACCTGCGAGGGAAGGATACATCATGAGCTCAAACCCATCGATCTTGCTTGCCGCGGTTACGCCGCCAATCTGGTCATAGTATGCATATGTGACCATTGAAGCGCCCGTTGCCATCTTCTGTGACCACTTGGTTCCGTCGATCGGGTCTGCCATTTCAGGATCAAGGAGACCTTCGGCATAGAGCTTGTGGAGATACGAGATGTATGCCTTGTACTCTTCACTGATCGCACCTGCGAAATACTCCTTCTTCTCATAGTCATATGAAAGGACGTATGAACCGGAAGAGCTGTTCTTACCGAGGGAGATGCCGAAGCTGGGCATTGTGAAGCGGTAAAGAACCCTGGGACCTGCCAGAATGGTGAGAGGATAGGATGACGGGTTGTTCTTCTTGAAGACCTTCAGGACTTCATAGAGATCATCGAATGTCTTTGGGACATCAAGGCCGTACTTCTCAAGAAGGTCCTTCCTGAGGATGAGACCGCCATCATAGAAAGGAACATCAAAAAGTCCGGGGAGGTTGTATCTCTTGCCATCCTCAAGGTTGAGAACATCAACTGCATCCTGAATGCCGAACTCAGCAACCCTTGCATTGAAGTTGGGAGTCCATTCAGCATAATCGGAAATGGGAACGATTGCACCGTTGAGGGCCAGGGACTGGTTCTCACCGGTGATGCTCTGATAGAGAATTACATCCGGTGCATTGCTGTATGTGTTCAGGGCGAGGGATACTTTTGTCTGATAGTCAGCAAGCGGTATTACCTCGAACTCCAGATCCACATTGAATCTTTCCTCAATAGTCTTAACCGTGAGCCAGTCTGACTTGAAAGGAAGAGTGGCGTTGTCTGAATAATACATCGTGATCTTCAGCGGACCTTCCGCTGCGGCCTGTTCCTTTGCGCCAGCAGCGAAAAGAACGGAGCACAGAGCGACCACAATCAGAAGCAAAAACAATTTCTTCTTCATACATTTGTCTCCTTGTTTTGGGTATTGAATTCATCCGCGATATGCACCGGCGTGCAGGACGCGAACAGATCTCCAAGTCCGGGATGTTCCGAAAGAAGCCTTTCCGCTTCCTGTTTCGGAGCATCGTAAGCAGCCATTACTATGGCTGTTTTGGTGATATGAGTGCTCTCTTCGAAGACTTCACGGGCTCTCTCCTCATTAACTCCCGTAATCGCTTCGATCATTCTCAGTGAGCGTGCCACGAGTTTTGTGTTGACCGGCCTGAGATCCACCATGAGGTTATTGAAGACCTTGCCGAGTCTTATCATACTCGCTGTTGTTATCATGTTAAGTGTGAGTTTCTGCGCGGTACCCGATTTCATTCTGGTCGATCCCGTTACGATTTCAGGTCCCACGGGAACATATATCCTGCACATGGGAGGCACGACCGAAAAGACAGGCGTCTGAGCATTTGAACTGATGGCGGCAGCTGGGCAACCGATGGAAACGGCATATTTCAGGGCTTCGACGACGAAGGGAGCTCCTCCGTTTGCCGTGATTCCGATGACAGTGTCATCCGCAGTCAGGCCTCTGTCCTTAAGCTCTTCAACTGCAGCAGCCCCATCATCCTCAGCGCCTTCCACCGAGATCGTAAGAGCCTTCTGACCGCCTGCAATGATTCCCTGAACCATTGACGGATCGACACCGTAGGTCGGCGGGCACTCTGAGGCATCAAGCACTCCGAGACGTCCTGACGTTCCAGCTCCGACATAGAAAAGACGCCCTCCCTTCCTGAATGAATCCACAACCAGGTCGGTAACGTACGCGATCTCATCGAGTGCGGTCGCCACTGCCTCAGGAACCTTTTTATCCTCAGCATTGATTATGCCGATGATTTCCCGCGTGCTCTTCATGTCGATCCCGACAGATGCCGGGTTTCTGCTCTCAGTTGTTGCTACCATATTCAAATATTAAACCCATTATACATTCTGTCAATAATTATCGATCACTGAAAATAATTTTCACATCTGAATCTTTCCCAGCACGCTTGGATGTCCTGCTCCGGAAGCTCCTGTGAGAACGTTAACCTGACCGAATATTGTCTCATTAGCCAGTATTGCAAATGCCACTGCTTCCTTGCTGTCGCTGGAAAATCCTGCCTCTTCCCCTGTCATAACATCAGTTTCAGGCATCATTTCCCGAAGGAAGGACATTATTGCTCCATTATGACTTCCGCCTCCGGCAACGGTAAGACGCTTAGGGCATACCCCTGAACGTACCACAGCACTTCTGATGCACTCGGCAGTGAACCATGCTGCCGTACATAGAGTATCTGCCGGAGAAATGCCGTTTTCATCAGCAATTCTGATTATTCTTTCCACATATGCACTGTCATAATACTCACGCCCCGTAGTTTTGGGAGGCTCCTTAAGGTAGTACTCATCCGAAAGGAAGAAATCCTTCAGGACCGGAGACACCTTTCCACTGAGGGCAAATGATCCTCCTTCATCATAAGGCTGTCCCGTATAGTGGCTGATGAGCGCATCGATTAAAACATTTCCCGGGCCTGTATCGAAAGCCCTGACTTCATCCTCACTGCAGCCTTTTCTCAGTATGGTTATGTTGCCGATACCACCGATGTTCTGGTATGCAGAGTCATACTCATCACTCCTGAACAGGAGATATTCCGTATAGGGTACAAGGGGTGCTCCCATACCGCCTGCGGCGAAGTCACGGGTTCTGAAGTCCGATACGACCGGACATGAGAAATATTCACAGAGCTCCCCAACATCCCCGATCTGCATCGTGCCCCGCACATTGTGACCAAGATAATCCACACTTTCCGGGATATGAAAAACGGTGTGTCCGTGGGATCCGATGAGATCAACATCATCCCTGCTTACTCCGGCCTTTTCACAGACAGCCACTGCCGCATCAAGAAACAGGTGTCCCAGCAGGAATGACATCTCGGTAAGTTCCCGGCTTCCGCCCTCACTTCCCTT
>JBJEWN010000322.1:0-2291 GCA_051885075.1 Bullifex sp. | reverse complement strand
TTTTACACTTAGAATCCCATTTTTAAAATCTTTGGGATCAGGTACCAGCACAACAGATATTCTGCCGAACAATCGATAATTCGGCAGTAAATGCATTTTACTGCCGGAATATCCTTGCTAACTCCAATGATCCTGCATACAAATGCAGCAAAAACAGAAACCATAAACTCTGCCCCATCACTATCCGTATGAACAATTTCACCTTCAGCAAAATGGAATCTGTTCCCAAACAGACATAGTGTTTTGGGGAGCATTTCCATAAAAAAACATCATAAATGTTCCCCAAAAATATGATACATGGAACAGTAGGACATAATTCCAGGATATATCTTTAGTTTCGGATACCGGTTTCAGGCATGAAGAAGTTTTTATCTCGGTTATGCATTTCACAGCACCGCTATATCCTTGTCATTCTCCTGAAATTAAATCATACCGTATTCTGAGTCGTGTTGCCGTTTCATGTGAGATTAGATTCTCAACTTCAGCAACATTGATTGAACTTCTCAGCTGCTCCAGATAATCTCCTGCAAGGGTACTTCTCTTTCTTGCCGATACACGGTAGTTGGAAATGGAATCTGAGAGAAATCCTGGGAGGAGCCCAGTGAGTTCTTCCTTTGCATTTTTCAGTGAATGGAACATGGATTTACTTTTAATTCGCTCAGTTTCTTAAGAAAGGCATCCATGTTATTTGGCTTCACCATCACGGTATAATCAACCTTAACGAGGGATGGTGACCATTTGTCCGATGTGTCCATCTCCTCCCTGATGCAGTCAAACATCAGTGTACCGTCATCATGCACATGAACTGCATGGGCATGGCGCTTTTCAAGCTCAGATGCGATAAACCTGAAAGACTGTAATTTTCCATCATAAACTGCACAGAGACTTTCATACTCTTCAACATGATTGATAAAGTATTCTGCCTCACACATTTCATGCATCCAGTCCAGAGGTCTTCCGATCATTGTTGATAGTCCTGAATTCAGACTGAAGAGTGTTTCAAGTTCACGGGCAGTCCTGATGGTTTCTTCAGGATAGGACTTTCCTTCAGTACCATATGCGATTATCCTGTACACATCCGTACAGGGACAGAAGTAGTCCGGAAGTCCCGGATACTTCTTCCTGATAAGGCCCCTGCACTGTGCTTCCATGCGCATTCTGCAAATCATCCCGTCCATTTTCTGATTCCAATCCTGTAAGCTCTTTTTTCGCCGCATTAACCCAGAAGGAGGGCCGTACGGCACTTCCTTCTGAAAACAAGACGAATATCACAATTTCCCTTCCTATCGTGAGGTTGCTGTATACCTATAGGGTAAAAAACTCTGTTTTCACAATGATAAAGATTGCTGTCTTAAGCTGAATTCCTGAAACCGTCATTCAGTGAAATCATACGAGAGTTCATAGATAAAGAAATCAGTATAGGTTCTGACCTTATCCAGCTCCTCCCTTGTCTTTCGAAGATCCTTCTCCACTTCGGCTATATCGTAGTTCAAATGGTCATACACAAAAAAGTTTCCACCTACGTGACGCTCCACTTCCATGTGGGTGCTCATGGCATACAGCCTCTGTTCCTTTTCCTTAAGATCCTTTAAAAGGAGAAGCATCTCGAGTATCGTCATATCATGATACTCATGCACTTTTTCAGTTGAGAGTATCCTGATCGCTTGCGAGGTAAGGTCCCTTATCTCCCATTCCACCCTATCCACTTCCTTCTGATAACTGACAAAGTCGTAATCAGGTCTGAGATCAGATCTTTTCTCAGCCTCACGGGTGGAAAATACACAAAGCTGCTTCTCCCTCCCGATAAGTCTTTCCCTTTCCGTTTTCAGGTCTGCGATCTTTCTGCCGATCGAATGGATTGTCTTCAGTTGCATTTCTCCGCCTGTCATTTGTTTTCAATAAGCTTACCGTCTGAGGTATGTATTCTTCTGGCCCTCCAGTTGAGCCAATGGTTCTGATAACAACTTGTCCACTCTTTACCGGTTCCCGGGAAATAGTAGTCTTCAAGGTAGTATTTACTTTCCATGAAGTTCACTATGGCATCATCAGTCACCAGAACCCTGGTGCAGAAATCAGAACCATACTGCAGTACCTTATCTGCTTCCAGAAGCGTACCGTCATAGGTGACCTTATCAAAGCAGATAAAACAGAATGCCCAGTCATCAACCTTCTTAAGACTGTGTGGGAGATGAATCTCCTTCAGGGACGTGCACCCAAGGAAGGCACTGAGACCAATGAACTCTAAGTTTTCCGACAGCCTTATTGACTTCAGATTTGCGCAGTGCTCAAAC
>JBJEWN010000321.1:0-2295 GCA_051885075.1 Bullifex sp. | reverse complement strand
GACAACGGTACAGTATGTAAGTACAGGGAAGAGGGCTTCAGGGACTTCCTCAAGGGTAACATCGAGTACACCGACAAGGCTACAGGCAAGAGCTACAGGACAACTGAAGTCTGGACTGACGCTCAGCTTGATCCCGTGTTCAACACCTATTCAGTCGTATGTAACTGGTCAGCAGACGGTGCTTATGACTACCTCGAGCAGAAGATCGATGAGATCGTTGCAAAGGCAGATACCAACCTCTACATCTACTCAATGGATGATGAGATGACATTCGGTATGCTCAACCTCCTCGAAGGCTCATCCCTCTCTGCCGCAACCAAGGCAAAGTATGAGAAGCTCAATGTCTACATCTCAGCCATCGGCGGTATGCAGGAGCTCTATGATGTCATGAGCGGCAAGTCAGAGCAGGCAAAGATTGCCGATAAGTACTTCGACGACATGATGAGCGTCTACTTCAGCCCGTCCATGATGAAGAGCGTCATCGACAAGATGGTCGACTACCTCGGCGGCAACTGGTCATATAAGAACGGCGACGTCGACACCGAACCCGTATGGATCGTTGACCGCCAGAACGTCAACCAGTACGAAGGCTTCCTCGGACATTAAGTCTTACGTGATTGAAGAATGTCTGCGGGTGCACGCATGCATCCGCAGATTATGATATAGGAGCTTTTTCGATGGCCAGAATCCTCGAGATGAAACACATATCCAAATCCTTCGGCGGATCAAAGGCGCTTGAGGATGTCCGCTTTGAGGTGGAAGAAGGGGAAGTCCACGCCCTTCTCGGAGAAAACGGAGCGGGGAAGTCAACACTGATGAACATCCTTACGGGTGTTCTCCCTGCCGACAGCGGAAAGATAATTTTCCTGGGAAAGGAATATACCGCACCTACCATCAAGGAGATGGAAAAGGCCGGTATCGCGTTCGTTCATCAGGAACTTAATGTGATCAACGACCTGTCTGTAGCCGACAACATTTTCCTTCAGAAGGAAATTAAGAACAGATTCGGTCTGATCGATGAAAAACAGCAGATACGAAAGACACGCGAGCTCTTCGAAAGTCTCGGTGTTGAGATGGATCCCACAGCCATGGTTTCCGATCTCAAGACCAGTGAGAAGCAGCTGCTTGAAATATGCAGGGCCCTGTATTCGGATGCAAAACTCCTGATCCTGGATGAGCCCACAACGGCGCTTTCGACCGATGAGGTCGAGCACCTCTTCTCAATCCTGAGAAAACTGAAGAAGGATGGAAAGTCATTTATCTTCATTTCCCATAAAATGCCCGAGATCTTTGCGATCGCGGACAGATACACCGTATTCAGAAACGGTCAGTTCATCTCATCAGGCCGCATTGCCGATGTGGATGCCCAGGCTCTTACATCAGACATGGTCGGCGTGAACTATGTCGATGCCGATTACTATGAGGCACGTCCTCTGGGGGATGAAGTACTGAAACTTCATAACTTCACCGGACACGGTTTTGAGAAGATAAACCTTTCCGTGAGAAAGGGTGAGATAGTGGCATTCACGGGCCTTGCAGGCTCAGGTGCCAGTGAGCTGATGCAGACCATGTTCGGTGTTCTGCCGATGGAAGGCGGTTACATCGAGGTGAACGGAAGGCGCGTCACCGGCCGGATAGGTTCCTTCATGAAGCACCGTGTTTCGATGCTTCCCGCAAACAGAAAGGAAAACTCGGTGATCCCCGATCTTTCCATTCTTGAGAATTTCTGCACTGCTGAACATGTGCTTTCAAAGAAACACCAGTTCATAAATGAGAAGAAGGAAGAGGAAAAATATCAGGTTCAGAAGGAGAAACTGAAGATCAAGGCTCCTGAGAGCTCTCTTGGAATCGCATCCCTTTCCGGTGGAAACCAGCAGAAGGTTTTCCTTGCCAGATGGCTCAACACCGGCTCTGAAATACTTCTCTTCGACAATCCGACACAGGGTGTTGATGTCGGTGCAAAGAGTGAAATCTACCGTCTGATACTTGAGTTTGCGAAACAGGGACAGACAGTCATCATAAACACTCTTGAGATCCCTGAGGTCCAGAAGGTGGCAGACCGCTGTGTTGTCTTCTATGAAGGAGGGATCGCGGCAGTCCTCGACCATAAGGATGTTTCCGAACAGACGGTGATGGCATACTCCACCGGTGCAAAGATAGGAGGGTGAAATGGAAACAAAACAGCTGAAAAACACGGTGGGGAGACTGTGGTCCCACTATTCATTCATATTCGTGATGTTCATCATCATGATCGTTTATGCGATCGCCATAACGGCTAACGGCAATGTCTTCAAG
>JBJEWN010000320.1:0-9534 GCA_051885075.1 Bullifex sp. | reverse complement strand
GTGAAGTTCTATGTCGATGGGGATGATGAGTCTCCGACACTATGCAGTACCGGTATGGAGGATTACTTCGGAGGATCATGGAGCTTTGCCCGTCATGAGGACGGTAAGACGATTGAGACGACGTTCTCATATCCGTACTGCGGTTATCCTTTTTATTCAAAGGAAGACAGGTCCCTGTATAACGCTTATCACAACGATGATGTTCCTCCCATGCGTGCTTTCTACCGCTGGCATGAGAAGGATCCCGTGTTCTTCAGTGAGGATCTCCGGGTGACGCTTCAGCAGATCGGGACATGTCACTCGGGAATATTTGAGCGCAGTGATGACATTTCTTCCGTTGCATACTGGTATCAGTCGGAACCTCATGTTCCGTTTAATGCGCTGCTTCCTGTTTCGGAGAGGTGGCCGAGATAAAGGTAATCCCCGGTTTTCCGGGGATTCGTGTTTCTTATTCGTTTTCTCCGCTGTCCTTTGCATAGGCAAGTGCCCTGACCGCGTTGTCAAACTTCTGGAACTTGCCGTTCTTCAGCCTGATGACGACTCTTGTCTTCTGGTTGCCGCTCACCTTCAGGATGTACTCGGTTCCTTCGATCTTGGTTCTGAAATACTTGATCACCTTGTCGCTTCCCTGTCGCTTCACTGCCCAGCCTTTTCCTTCAACCCAGGCAAGTTCGTGAACATCTTTGACTTCTTTCTTTTCTTCTTCTGCCATTGCGGTAAAACTCCCTTTGTGACAGTATCTGAGTAATATGTTTCATTTGTCAACTGGTGTTTTGATACCTTTGTCATATGTTTATGGGGTTCAGTGTGCTAATTTTATGTTTATGCTTATTTATGGTTATTACATTTGTCAGTAGTATTTTGTTTTGTTTGATTGTGTTTACTGAATATTCTGTGAAAATAAATACGTTTTTTTGCATAAATAAATACGTTTTTTTGCATAACACATTGACTTTTTTGGGTGAAAAGAGTTAAAAGACAGCTATCGGATACGGTTCACAAGGAGGTCAAAGATGACAGGTAAATATATGATTCAGAAAAAGCACCTTCCTTTGGTCGCCCTTATTTCCCTTATTCTCGTAGTACTACTTAGAAACTAAACCACTGGCTTTAGTTCTTTTTTGTTGTAGCCCGTGGTAAAGAAAAAACCACGGGTTATTTTTTACAGGAGGTCCTGATGGATGAAATGAAGAGAAGAACGACTCTGGCAATACTTGTCAACAACAAGGCAGGTGTCCTCATGAGGGTCGTGGGTCTTTTCTCCCGACGCGGC
This sequence comes from Bullifex sp., assembly GCA_051885075.1. GTDB lineage: Bacteria > Spirochaetota > Spirochaetia > Sphaerochaetales > Sphaerochaetaceae > Bullifex. The sequence continues at coordinate 8,261 of JBJEWN010000320.1, read as the reverse complement.
TACAATATCGACTCCCTCTCGGTAAGCGAGACGGAGAAGCCTGAGATAAGCCGAATCACGATCGTCGTCACCTGTGACTCGATCATCATTGAGCAGATCAAGAGGCAGGTGGAGAAGCTTTATGACGTGAAGAGGGTGTTTGAGATGACATCCTCCGGATCGGTACAGCGGGAGCTGGTGCTGATCAAGGTGAAGGCTGATGAAGAGACGAGAAGCCATATCGTCGAGATCGGGGACATCTTCAAGGCCAAGATAATTGACGTGACGCCCGAGACGGTCACGATGCAGCTCACCGGAACGAGCGAGAAGCTTGATTCGTTCTTTGCCCTCATCAGGCAGTACGGTATCGTTGAGCTGGTAAGAACGGGAACCACTGCTCTTGAACGCGGTTCAAGGGCATTAAGCGAGATAGAATTTGAAAACTGAACTCATGGAGGATCATATGAGCAGAATGTATTATGAACAGGACGGTAATCTGGACTTACTGAAGGGTAAGACAGTCGCGATCATCGGCTACGGCAGCCAGGGACACGCACATGCACTCAATCTGCACGAGAGCGGTGTCGACGTCGTCGTCGGTCTCTATGAAGGCTCAAAGAGCTGGGCTAAAGCTGAGGAAGCCGGACTTAAGGTCATGACTGCATCCGATGCCGCAAAGGCTGCTGACATCATCATGATCCTTGTCAACGATGAGAAGCAGGCAAAGCTTTATAAGGAATCAATCGAACCGGGTCTTGCAAAGGGCAAGTACCTTGCCTTCGCACACGGTTTTAACATCCACTTCGGCCAGATCAAGCCGCCAGCTGATGTCAACGTCATCATGATCGCACCCAAGGGGCCCGGTCACACGGTAAGAAGCCAGTTCCAGGAAGGTAAGGGTGTTCCGTCCCTTATCGCGGTCCATCAGGATCCTTCCGGTGACTCTGAGCAGATCGCACTTGCATATGCAATCGGTATCGGAGCTGGAAGAGCCGGTGTTTTCGTGACAAGCTTCAAGGAAGAGACCGAGACAGACCTCTTCGGTGAGCAGGCAGTTCTCTGCGGCGGTGTCACGGCCCTCATCAAGGCTGGCTTTGACACTCTCGTTGAGGCAGGCTACCAGCCTGAGATGGCTTACTTCGAGTGCTGCCATGAGATGAAGCTCATCGTTGACCTCATCAACCAGGGCGGTCTTGCTTACATGAGGTACTCCATTTCCGATACTGCCGAGTACGGCGATTACATCACCGGACCCAAGATCATCACCGAGGACACAAAGAAGGCAATGAAGGAAGTCCTCAGGGACATCCAGGAAGGTACGTTTGCCCGCAACTGGCTGCTTGAGAACATGGTCGGCAGACCTTACTTCAACGCACGCAAGAGAATCGAGGCTGAAAGTCTCCTCGAGACCACAGGTGCACGCCTCAGAAGCCTGATGAGCTGGCTGAAGAAATAATACTTAATATTGAAGGGAAGATAAGATGGCAGACAGAGTCTATTTTTTTGATACAACGCTGAGGGACGGTGAACAGGCTCCGGGTTATTCAATGAACCTGGAGGAGAAGATCAAGATCGCAAAACAGCTTGAAGCCCTTGGCGTGGATATAATCGAGGCAGGATTTGCCATCTCATCTCCCGGAGACAAGGAGAGTGTGACGGCAATTGCGTCCGCAGTGAAGAACTGTACGGTTGCTTCTCTTGCGCGTGCCCTGAAGAAGGATATCGATGCCGCATATGATGCGGTAAAGCATGCCGAGAGCCCGCGCATTCACCTCTTCCTTGCGACCAGCGACCTCCATCTCGAGTACAAACTGAGGATGACCCGTGATGAGGCGCTTGAAAGGATCAGGGAGAACGTGCGCTACGCCGCTTCCCTCTGTTCCGATGTCGAGTTCTCCCTTGAGGACGCGACCAGAACCGATCCTGACTACATGTGCCGTGTGGTCGAGCTTGCCATAAAGGAAGGTGCGACCACGGTCAACCTTCCCGACACGGTCGGTTACTCCACTCCGCAGGAGATAGACAACATGGTCACTTATGTGAGAAACCATGTTCCCAATGCGGATAAGGCAATTCTTTCAATGCACTGCCACAACGACCTCGGCCTTGCCGTTGCCAACTCGATGGCAGGTGTCAGGGCAGGTGCCCGCCAGATCGAGTGCACGCTCTGCGGTATCGGTGAAAGGGCAGGTAATGCCGCGATGGAAGAGATTGCGATGCTTATGCATACCCGTCCCGATCTCTATCCTTATGAAAACAGGATCGTCACGACCGAGATCACGAGGGCGGCGCGTCTCCTGTCATCCACGACAGGTGTGAAGATCAACCCGTCAAAGGCAATTGCCGGTGCAAATGCCTTTGCCCATGAATCGGGCATCCACCAGCACGGTGTTATGGCAAACAGCCGCACATACGAGATCATGACGCCGGAAAGCGTGGGGCTCACGCAGACCAACCTTGTACTCGGCAAACACTCAGGCCAGCACGCTTTCTCAAAGAAACTCACCGAGCTCGGTTACGAGCTTCCCAAGGAGGAAATCGACCGCCTCTTTGCCGAGTTCAAGAAGCTCACTGACAGGAAGAAGACCGTTTCCGACAGGGACATCATCGCTCTCGTTGAGTCCACCGAGGATGTGAAGAGCCAGCTCTGGACACTGGAGAACTTCGTAGTTAACAGCGGCAACCACATGACCGCAACGGCATGCATGACGCTGAGAAAGGGCGAGAAGACCTATCAGGAAGTTGCTGCAGGCACGGGTCCCGTCTATGCGGCATTAAGGACGGTCGAGAAGATCATACGTCACCCGTTCAGCCTTGAGGACTATCAGCTTCAGGCCGTGACGGAGCACCGCGATGCGCTGGGAGAGGTGCTTGTGAAGATCAGTGACGGAACCGGAGTCTTCCGCGGACGCGGTGTATCAACCGACGTCATCGAGGCGAGCATCCTTGCGTGCCTCAATGCGGTGAACAAGATGCTCGATGAAAACCAGAAGGGCATGAGAACCGGGGAAAGCGCATATAAGATGAGTTTTGAAAATGACATGCTCATGGGGCATACGGATAAAACGGAGGAAAAGTGATATGGGAATGACCATCACTGAAAAGATACTGGCGTCCGCCGCAGGTGAGAAAAGCGTCCATGCCGGACAGCTTATCATGGCGAACCTTTCAATGGTGCTCGGAAACGACATCACGAGCCCTGTCGCGATCAGGGAGTTCCCGAAGTTCGGGGCGGCTGATGTCTTTGATAAGGAGAAGATCGCGCTCGTTCCCGACCACTTCACGCCTAACAAGGACATTAAGGCCGCTGAGCAGGCAAAGTGCGTCCGCTGCTTTGCCCGTGAGCACGATATAAAGAATTACTTTGAAGTGGGAGAAGTCGGCATCGAGCATGCCCTTCTTCCCGAGAAGGGACTTGTCACGGCCGGGGACGTCGTCATCGGCGCTGACAGCCACACCTGTACCTACGGTGCCCTCGGTGCCTTCTCAACCGGTGTCGGCTCAACCGACATGGCGTGCGGAATGGCAACGGGAAAAGCCTGGTTCAAGGTGCCTTCCTCCATTAAGTTCGTCCTGAAGGGTTCCTTTCAGAAGTATGTTTCAGGTAAGGACCTCATCCTCCACATAATCGGCATGATCGGAGTGGACGGTGCACTTTACAAAAGCATGGAGTTCACCGGTGAAGGTGTAAAGAACCTCACCATGGATGACCGTTTCACCGTGTGCAACATGGCGATCGAGGCCGGTGCCAAGAACGGCATCTTCCCAGTTGATGAGAAGACGCTTTCCTACCTGAAGGAAGCGGGTGCAAAGGAGCCAGTCATCTTTGAAAGCGATGACGATGCATCATACGATGCAGTATATGAGATTGACCTTTCCGCTCTCGGTCCCACCGTATCGTTCCCTCATCTTCCTTCAAACACAAGAACATTTGACGACATGCCGGAAGTTAAGATTGATCAGGTGGTCATCGGCTCATGCACCAACGGACGCTACAGCGATCTTGAAGCGGCAGCGGAAGTGCTTAAGGGACGCCACATTGCAAAAGACGTCAGGGCGATCGTAATTCCCGCAACGCAGAAGATTTACAGACAGGCTATGCGTAGCGGACTTTTCGACATCTTCCTTGATGCCGGATGCATCATCTCAACACCGACGTGCGGTCCGTGCCTGGGAGGCTACATGGGTATCCTGGCAGCCGGTGAAAGGGCTGTTTCCACGACCAACAGGAACTTCGTGGGAAGAATGGGACATGTGGAAAGTGAAGTTTACCTTGCTTCCCCCGCAGTTGCGGCGGCAAGCGCGGTCACGGGTTATATTGCTGACCCGAGGAGGATATGATGGAAACCAGAGGAAAGGTCTTCAGATATAAGGATAACGTCGATACGGACGTCATCATCCCGGCACGCTACCTTAATACCAGCGCTCCCGCGGAGCTGGCGGCCCACTGCATGGAGGACATTGACTCATCCTTCGTGAAGAGGGTTGAAAAGGGTGACATTATCGTTGCGGATAAGAACTTCGGATGCGGTTCATCCCGTGAGCATGCTCCCCTTGCCATCAAGGCAAGCGGAATAGGGTGCGTCATCGCACGCTCCTTTGCCCGCATCTTCTACCGCAATGCGATCAACATCGGTCTTCCCATTCTTGAGTGTGAGGCCGCATGTGACGGCATAAGTGAAGGTGACACCGTGTCAGTCAACTTCGACACCGGTGTGATAACAAACGAAACAAAGGGTGAGAGTTATCAGGCAGAGCCGTTCCCGCCCTTCATGCAGGCCCTCATCAAGGCAGGCGGGCTTGCTTCATACATGTCTGGGGAGGGTAAGTGATGGAACTCAGAATAGCAGTCGTGCCCGGTGACGGAATCGGACCCGATATCGTCCGTGAAGCGGTAAACGTCCTTAAGAAGGTGTGTGAGGTTTACAACCACACACTCGTTACCGAAACTGTCCCGGCGGGAGGTGCCGCCATCGATGAGTACGGCATCCCGCTCCCCGAAAGCACGCTTGATGCATGCAAACGTGCCGATGCAGTGCTGCTCGGAGCAGTCGGAGGTCCGAAGTGGGACAATGTCGAGTCCTCAAAGAGACCCGAGAAGGCACTTCTGGGCCTGAGGAGCGCACTCGGTCTTTTCTGCAACCTACGCCCCGCACTCCTCTATAAGCAGCTTAAGGCTGCATGTCCTTTAAGGGAGGACATCATCGGGGACGGGCTTGACGTCATGGTCGTCCGTGAACTCACGGGGGGAATCTACTTCGGTGAGAAGGGAAAGAGTGAGGATGGTGAGAGTGCATACGACATCATGGCTTATTCAAAGCCTGAGGTTGAGCGCATTGCCAGGAAGGCTTTTGAGATAGCACGTAAGAGAAACCATAAAGTTACAAGCGTCGATAAGGCAAACGTCCTTGAGACAAGCAGGCTCTGGAGGGCAGTGACAGAAGCAGTCCATAAAGAGTATGAGGACGTGGAACTCAACCACCTTTACGTTGACAATGCATCGATGCAGCTGGTGAGAAATCCCCATCAGTTCGATGTCATCCTCACTGAGAACATGTTCGGTGACATCCTCTCCGATGAGGCAAGCATGATAACGGGCTCGATCGGAATGCTTCCTTCGGCGTCTCTCAGGGAGGACAGCTTCGGAATGTATGAGCCGATCCATGGATCCGCTCCCGACATCGCGGGGCTGGATAAGGCAAACCCGATCGCAACGATCCTTTCCGTTGCCATGATGCTCCGCTATACCTTCGGCCTTTCGGATGAAGCTGACTCGGTTGAGAAGGCGGTTTCAGATGCACTTGATGACGGACTCAGGTGCGCAGACATTTACTCGGAGGGCACGACCCTCCTCGGCACTGCCGCAATGGGCAGCGCGATTGCAGCGAGGATAAGATGAAAAGAAGTGATGTTATGACTCAGGGCCCTGAAAGGGCACCTCACAGAAGCCTCATGAAGGCTCTCGGATGGACTGACAGGGAAATAAACATGCCGATGATCGGCATCGTGTCAGGTTACAATGAGATTATCCCGGGACACGTCCAGCTCAACAGGATCGTCGATGCCGTCAGGGCAGGTGTAAGGGAAGCGGGCGGAAACCCCGTGACGTTCCCCGTCATCGGAGTGTGCGACGGAATCGCGATGGGACACACAGGAATGAAGTACTCACTTGCATCACGCGAGCTCATCGCCGACTCCATCGAGGTCATGGCCACCGCCCATCCCTTCGATGCACTGGTGCTCGTTCCCAACTGTGACAAGATCGTTCCCGGAATGCTTATGGCAGCACTCCGCCTCAACCTCCCCACGATAGTGGTATCCGGCGGCGCGATGCTGGCAGGACACCTCCCCGGAGGTGACAGGAAGGGCATGAGCCTTTCAAGCATGTTCGAGGCAGTGGGTAAGCACGCTGCCGGTAAGATGAGTGATGATGAACTCCTGCAGTGGGAGAACAGCGTGTGTCCTTCCTGCGGTTCATGTTCAGGCATGTACACTGCAAACAGCATGAACTGCCTCTGTGAGGCAATAGGTGCGGCCCTTCCCGGAAACGGCACGATCCCGTGCGTATACTCGGCCCGCGAGCGCCTTGCAAAGGAGTCAGGTTACAAGATCATGGAGCTTCTTGAGAAGAACATACGACTCCGTGACATCATGACGCTCGATGCGTTTGAAAACGCACTTAAGGTCGACATGGCCCTCGGATGCTCAACCAACACGATGCTCCATCTTCCCGCAATCGCCCATGAGGCAGGCGTGAAGATCGACATCTTCCGCGCAAATGAAATTTCCGCGGAGGTTCCGAACCTCTGTCACCTTGCCCCCGCAGGCAAGGATCATATCGAGGATCTCAACCTGGCAGGCGGCGTCATGGCAGTGATGAAGGAACTTGATAGGAAGGGACTTCTGAAGAGGGATCTCATGACGGTTACATGTCACCCGATTTCAGATTCATTCGATAAGGCAGTCAACTATGATCCTGAAGTAATCAGGCCCATAGAGAACCCGTATTCCGCAACAGGCGGAATTGCCGTGCTGAAGGGTAACCTGGCACCGGACGGAGCCGTGGTTAAGCGCTCCGCAGTCGCTCCCGAGATGCTTGAGCACACAGGACATGCAAAGGTTTATGAGAGTGAGGAAGAGGCAATTGCCGCCATCTTCTCCGGAAAGATCGTGTCAGGTGATGTGGTAGTCATCCGCTATGAAGGCCCCAAGGGCGGTCCCGGCATGAGGGAGATGCTTTCCCCGACATCGGCGATCGCGGGAATGGGCCTCGATAAGGAAGTAGCCCTCATCACTGACGGCAGGTTCTCGGGTGCCACAAGGGGTGCATCGATCGGACATGTCTCTCCTGAAGCGGCCCTCGGAGGCACGATTGCCCTTGTGAAGGACGGGGATCTGATCCACATCGACATAAATAAGGGAGTTCTTGAGCTTCAGGTCAGTGATGAGGAGCTTGAAAAGAGAAGGGCTGAGCTGAAGCCCCATCAGCCCAGGATCACGACAGGCTACCTTGCCCGCTATGCCCAGCGCGTCACAAGCGCAAGTCAGGGCGCCATTTTCAGGGAGGATATCTAAGTTGCAGATAACAGGTGCACAGCTTATCGTTGAGTGTCTCGTCGAACAGGGAGTTGACCGTGTCTTCGGTTATCCGGGCGGACAGGTCATTCCCCTCTATGATGCTCTTTACATGAACAGGGACAGGGTGAAACACATACTGACTGCCCATGAGCAGGGAGCAAGCCATGCCGCTGACGGCTATGCCCGCTCCACCGGAAAGGTGGGCGTGTGCATCGCGACTTCAGGCCCCGGTGCGACGAACCTAGTAACCGGACTTGCAACGGCATACATGGACTCATCCCCCGTGGTTGCCATCACGGGCAACGTGCCCATTTCCCTTCTCGGACGCGACAGCTTTCAGGAAGTGGACATCACCGGCGTCACGATGCCCATCACGAAGCACAACTACATCGTGAAGGATAAGAATGAACTTGCGTCCACGCTCCGCGAGGCGTTCCGCATCGCTCAGGAAGGCCGTCCCGGTCCCGTGCTTGTGGACATTCCAAAGAACATCCAGGCAGATATGATCGAGTATGAGAAGGCTGAAATTCCCCCTGTCGCACGCGATACATCCCGTCTCCGCGATGAGGATGTGGAAAAGGCCATTAACCTCATCGGAACATCAGAGCGCCCGATGTGCTACATCGGAGGAGGCGTCATCAGGTCAGATGCTTCCGCGGAGCTTCTGGAGTTTCTGGAGAAGATCGATGCACCCGTGTGCTCAT